>NZ_DBHLDX010000069.1:0-9953 GCF_057312375.1 Fretibacterium sp. | reverse complement strand
GGAAGTCCCCCGGACTTCCTTCGCCCTCAGCCGACCGACACGACGCCGACCGCCTGGCGGCGTCCGTAAGTCGTGTCGTCTGGCCGAACCCCTCCGGTTCGCTGACGCAACCCGTCTCCCCTTTCGTAAGTGAGACAGCAGATCTCTGATTTGCGTCGTCGAACTTAGGGGCTTCATCAGGGGAGGCAATCCATATAAAACGCGATTTGGTATAATCAGTGCTTCCTTAAGCAAGTTCAGGGGGAATGGTACGTGGGGGTGAAGTGCGCGGCGCGTTATGCAAGCGACAGCGGAACCACGATGTCGTAAAGTTCTCCCCTGTCTTCGATCTTGCGGATCGCGGCGTGCACTCCAAAGGCGCTGCGGATGTTCTCCACCGTCACGACTTCATTCACTGGGCCATAGAGGTTTGTCCCATCCCGATTCAAGAGCAGGGCCTTGTCCGCCAGCCTCATGGCGTGGTCAGGAAAATGCGTGTTCAGCACAACGGACTTGCCAAGGTCGTGCGCCAGGTGACGAATGACCTCCAGGATCACCAGCTGGTTGTGAAAGTCCAGGTTGGACTCCGGCTCGTCCATCACCAGCAGGGATGGTTGCGTCGTCAGCGCGCGAGCGATCAGGACCATCTGCAGTTCGCCGCCGCTCATGCGATTGCAGGGCTTATCCTTCAGGTGCAGGATTCCCGTTTCCTCCATGCACTCCATGGCGATTCTCTCGTCGTCAGGCCCCGGCTGCTTGAACGCTCCAAGGTGCGCACTTCGCCCAAGGAGCGTCATTTCATACGCCGTATAGGGGAAGCCAGCCGTTCTCGCCTGCGGCACGTAAGCCATCTTTCTCCATATCTGTCGAGGGGTGAACGACGAGAGTTCGCGTCCGTCGATAAAGGTCCCTCCGTCACGCCATGGCAGGAAACCCATCATGCAACGAAGCATCGTCGTTTTCCCCGCCCCGTTTGCCCCCAGAACCGCCAGCACCTCTCCCGGCTCTATGCGGAACGAGATGTCGCGCAGGAGGAGCGAGCCGCGACGATAGCCGAAACAGCCATTCTCGACCGCAAAGATCATTTCATGCCCCCTCCTGCGTGGAGCGCAACAGCATGATGAACACGGGGGCGCCCACGATGGCCGTAAGGATCGAAACCGGTATCTCCGCGGCGGTAACGCTCCGCGCCACCGTGTCAACACAGAGCGTAAACGCTGCGCCGAACGACAGGCTGAGGGGGATGATGCGTTGATTGCTGCCGCCGCCGACCATGCGCGCAAGGTGCGGGATCAGGAGGCCGATCCATCCAATCTTGCCGCACATCGAAACGCAGGAAGCCGTCATCGCCGCTGCCGCAAAGATGACCGTGAAGCGCATGGCTCTCAGGTGAATGCCCATGGAACGCGCTTCGTCCTCGCCGAGGGAGAGGATGTTGAGTCGCCAGCGCAGCAGAAATATAGTCAAAAGCCCGGCGCCGATCATCGGCGTTCCAAGCGCCAGCGTGTAGTAGTTGGAGGCCGACAGGCTGCCCATCAGCCAATAGGTAATGGTCGGCAGCGCTTCCTCGGGGTCGGCGACGTATTTCAGGAGCGAGAGCAATCCGTCGAACAGCGCGGAGATGACGATGCCGGCCAGCACGATCATCACGATCGTGCTCTGTCTCCGAATCCTTGCCGCCGCCCATGTCAGGAGCACGGCGATCAAGCCGAAGACCAAAGCCGTTGCCTGCACGGCCAGCAGGTTCCAGCGAAGCATCAGAGCGATCACGGCCCCGCAGGAGGCGGCGCTGGCCACGCCAAGCGTGTCTGGCACCGCCAGCGGATTGTTGAACAAGCTCTGAAAGGCTGCGCCGGACACGGCCAGCGCCGCACCGCATAAAGCGCCTTGCAGGATGCGGGGCAGGCGAATTTTGAACACTACGGCAAACTGCATGGCGTCGACTTTTTCTCCCGTCAGCGGCGAGAAGAGGACGTGGAGCGTTTCCCACAGGCTGATGGAGTACCGCCCCACGCCGAGGCAAAGGAGTGCCGTCAAGAGGGGAAGGGCAAGCAGCAAAAGCGCGCCTGCCCTCCTTGAAGATAGAGCCATCAGTTGAAGATGGCGGCCTCGCGTCCGGGGTGCAGTATCTTGGCGATGTCCTCGTCCGTTGGCTCGTAGTGGTAGAATTTTTGATAGTAATCCCTAAGTTCCTTCGCGATATCGACGTCGCTGAACAGCTCCGGATGCAGTTGCTGGGCAACCCACAGGATGCAGAGCGGGGTGTCGCCGGACGGCGGATACCAGCGATAGATGCCCAGAGGAAACTTGTAGACGCGCTTGTTTTTCACAGCGCTTACCAGACCCCAGTCGTAGCCGGCGATCTTGTTCTCGTAGAAATCCTCAGGCACATAGGGGCAGAAATTGTTGATCAGTATGACCTCCGGGTCCCACTCGTAGACCTGTTCGAGGTTGACGCCCTTTTGGCCGTCAATCTCCGCCGCTACGTTCACCGCCCCGCACTCGCGCAGATAGAACTCGGAATAGTGGTTCGAGCCCGACGCCACGAGCTGGTTTCCGCTGTAGCCGGCAAAGATAACCGCCTTGGGGCGCTTGAGGTCGCCCGCCGCAGCGAGGCGCTCCCGCACCATTTCAAGCGTCTTCGCGCCATAGTCCGCGACGCCCGCCGTTCCCTCGCCTGCGCCAAAGATCCTTTCAAGATAGCCCAGCCAGTCGGCAATCGTCCCCAGCGGGTCGCCATGATACTTTTCTGTGCGGAAACACACGGCAGGAAGCCCGATGCGGCGATAGGCTTCCCCCTCCTCCGGACGCGCAGCGTTGTAGAACACGACGTCCGGCTTCAACTTCAGAACTTCCTCGACGTTCACCTCGCCGCCCTTCATGAAGTCGGAAGGAATATCGAGGATTTTCGGAAACATCTTTGCAAGGTAGGAGTACCGTGCCGCCACCTTCGTGCCGTCTGAGATGCCGATCAATCCTGTAATGCCGCCGCGATAGAGGCAGTACACGCTCGTCAAAGGCATGATGGACGTGATGAGAACACGTTCCGGCGAGCGCGGCACCGTCACCTCCTGCCCGCTGTCGTCCACAAACTTGACGAACTCGGCGCCCAGCGCGCCTTGCGCGCACAGCACACAGCACAAAAACGCCAAAAAACCTCTCTTGAAAGACCTCAACCTGTTGCCCTCCTTAAAAATAAAATATACCTCCCCGATCCGTTCTGCGCCTCGCGCACCGGGGGCGCAGGCAACGTCACAGGCTGCTGCGGTCCACCTGCACGTGATTCAGCTCTGGAATGTGGATGATGCGGTCCGCGACGCGCTCCGCCAGAGCGCGGTTGTGCGTTATCGCCACCACGGCCATGCCATGCCGCTCCGCGTAATGCAGCACGAAGCGCCAAATGTGCGCCTGGCTCAAGGCGTCCAGCATCGTCGTCATCTCGTCGGCGATCAAGACGCGCGTTTCGCTCCGCATGACGCGCGCCACGCAGAAGCGCTGCAGCTCGCCGCCCGACAGCTCGATGGGCCAGCGATCGTACCACAGGGGCCGGATGCCCATCTCGCGCAGGACGCCTTCGTCCAGCGCTCCGGCCTCGAACAGGGACTGCCGCATCTTCCAACGCGGGTTGAGCGCCCGCTCCGGGTGCTGGTAGATCAACTGAACGGGGCAGTAGCCGCGCCTGGGCAGCGGGGCACTGTTCCACAGCACCGTGCCCTCCGCGGGGCGTTCGTACCCGGCCATGAGCTTTGCCAACGTGCTCTTGCCGTAGCCGCTGGGGCCAAGGATGGCGATGCGCTCCCCATCGGCGACCTTAAGGCTCACGTCCTTCAGGACCCACGGTCCGCCCCCGTAACGAAACCCGACGTTCTTGACCTCAAGCATCGCTGCACCTGCACCTCATCGTTTCCTCGTCCACGTCCCACGTCGCTTCGCTTGCCCCGCACGCGGGGCAGCGCTCCAGGGAGAACCCGTTCTGGGGCAGAGACCGAAACAGGGCGCGGCTGTAAGGGTGCTTCAAGCCGGCGCCGTCCCCGCTGAAGGCCGCCGCCGCGGCGGTTTCCACGACGCGGCCCTCGTGGAAAATCGCGACCTTATCCGCCACGCCAAGCGCCAAATCGATGTCGTGCGTGATGAGGAGGATGCCCTTCCCCTGGTCCGCCATGACGCGAAAGTCCTTCAGCGCCTCGATGGCCAGCTCCAGGTCCAGTCCAGGTGTCGGCTCGTCCGCAATCAGAAGCTCCGGGTCGGCGACGAACGCCGTGGACAGGAGGACGCGCCGGGCCATTCCGCCCGAAAGCTGAAAGGGATAGGAATCCGCCGTCTCGCGCTTCAGGTTGAAGTGACGAAAGGCCGCCCGTTGCCTCTCCCGAGCGCTTTCCCCCGCCGTGCCGCACACCTGGTCTCCCACGCGCATCAGCGGATCGAGGTAGGCAACGGACTGTGGGATGAACGCGATCTCCCGCCCGCGCAGGCGGGACTTCATCCCGTCCGTCATGACCGCGCCGCGGTAGAACATCTCGCCGCGAACGCGCGCGTTGTCGGGCAGGATCCCCAGCACCGCGTGAGCCAGCAGGCTCTTGCCGGAGCCGCTCGACCCAACGACGGCCAGGATCTCTCCACGCTCCAACGACACGCTCAGGTCGGTGATGGCGCAGTAGTCCACCCTCTCAAGGTGCGTGTCGTAGCTCTCGAAGCTCACGGCCAGGTGGCACACTCTCAGGAGGCTGTCTTTCAATTCGCCCATCTCCAGTCCCCCCTACTCCCTCGCAGCGTGCGGGTCGACGAACACCCGCAGGCTGTCGCCTACGACGTCGAAAAGCTGTACGACGAGGAGCAGCGCCAGGCCGGGGAAGAACGCCAGCCACCACATGCCGGCCGCCAGGTGTCGCATGGACTCCGCGAGGATGACGCCCATGGCCGGCGTGTCGAGCGGCAGGCCGTAGCCCAGAAACGTGATGCCGGCCTCGTGAAGGATCGCGTGCGGAAACAGCAGGATCAGGCCGACGGCGTACTGTGGAAATACGTGAGGGACGATGTGCCGCAGAGCGATGTGGAGCGGACCCTTTCCCATCTTCCGCGCGACCTGCACGTACTGCGCGGAGCGGATCTGGAGGATTTCCGCGCGGATGAGGCGCGTCAGGTTCGGCCAGTGCGTGACGGCGACGCCCGTGATGACGCCCGCGGCGCCTCCTCCGGCGGCGATGGAGATGAGGATGAGCAGGATCAGGTGTGGCACGCCCATGCACAGGTCAACGCAGTAGCTGACGACGGAGTCCGCCCAGCCGCCGAAGACGGCGGACAGGCTCCCCAGGACCAGCGCGATGACCGAGCTGATGACCGCAGCCATCAGGCCGATGCGGATGCTGAGCGACAGGCCCGCGACGACGCGAAAGAACATGTCGCGCCCCAGGCTGTCGGTCCCGAAGGGATGGTCGGCACAGGGGGCGACGTACCGCGCCGAGTAGTTGGGGCCATAGTCGCCGGGGCCAAGGAGCGATCCCCAGACGAAGATCCCCGCGAGGAGGATAGCCCCCAGCCCAATCGCACAGAGCGTCCTGCGGCGGCGATTCAGCCACGGGCCGCGCACCGCCTTGACGGCTGCTTCAGCCATGGGCTTTCTCCCCCTCCCGAATGTGCGGGTCGATCAACCCGTAGAGGACGTTCGCGGCCAGGTTCCCCGCGAAGACGAAGAGCACGCTGAAGAGGGCGATGCCCATCAGGAGCGGCGCGTCCGCGTGCAGTCCGGCCTCGACGGCGGTGCTGCCCAGGCCGGGGTAGGAGAACACCTTCTCCGCCAACACGGAGCCGCCGAATATCTCGCTGACCGAGGCGAACTGCAGCGTGACCGCCGGCAGGGCGATGTTGCGCAGGCCGTGGCGCCGGATGATCTGCCACAGCGCCTCGCCGCGGGCGCGGGCGAAGAGGACGTATTCGCTGTCCAGCACGTCGATCAGCTTCTGCCGGGTGTGCAGCGCGATGTTTGCCACGCCGGTGATCGACAGCGTCAACGCAGGGAGGGCGAGGTGGTGCAGCCGTTCGGCCCACGTCGTTTCCGCAGCCACGCGCCCGATGGGGATGGAGAGCCCCAGGGGGAACCACTGCAGCTGCACGGCGAACACGATCAGGATCAAGAGTCCGAGCCAAAACGCCGGGGTCGAGGCCAGAAGCAGGCTGAAGGTCTTGATCACCCTGTCCGGCCAACCGCCCCGCCACGCGCCGGCGACGATCCCCAGGATCAGGCCCAGGACGCCGGACAGCGCCCAGGCCGTGCCCATCAGAAGCAGCGAGGCCTTGAAGCGCTCCGCCAGCACCTGCGACACCGGCTTGTGATGCGTTATGGACTGTCCGAGGTCGCCCCGCAGGGCCGCCGCCGCCCACTTGATGTAGCGCTCCAGGGGCGGTCGATTCAGGTCCCACTGCTCCTCGATATGGGCCCGCTGCTCCTCGGAAACGTTGACCTCGCCGAGGAAGGCATCGACTGCCTTCATGGGCGACGCCGTGACTAGAAAAAAGCTGAGCGCGGAACAGGACACGAGCAGGAGCAGCAGCCGCCCGAGAGACCCCGCGACGTACCGTGCGAATCCCTTACTCACGAACCCCTCTCCTTCCCCCTGGAATCATTCGCTCCAGCTCCACTCGTTCAGGTTCTCCAGCCCCGCCCGGCCCTGGTTCCTGGGCTTGACCCTTCCAAGCGGCGGTATCGTCAGCCCGTCGCGGACGAGGTAGCTGTCCTGGGGGCAGGCAACGTACAGGAACGGCACGTCTGCGTCCGCCAGTTCCTCGGCCTGCTGCCACAGCCTGTCGCTCTCATCCCGGTTCGTGGCGCGCAGCGCGCTGTCGATCAACGCATCGACCTCCGGATTGGAGTACGAGGGCGGATTGCCGATGGCGCCTTTGTTGATCTGCGAAGAGTGGTAATACAGGTAGAAGTCCGAAGGGCTGGGGTAGCCGATCGCCCAGCACGTCGGCGTGGCGCGGGCGTGGCGCGCTTCAACCCAGGGCGCGGATTGGGGGACGATGCGGATGCCGAGCGCTTTGGCGCTCTCCGCCACGGCGACGACCACGTTGTAGCGGGGCATGTCGTTGCTGCGGCCCCTGACCGTGAACTCCGCCTTCAGGCCGTCCTTCTCCCTGATGCCGTCGCCGTCGGAATCCACCCAGCCGGCCTCCTCAAGCATCTTCTTTGCCTCCTCCAGGCGTCCGTCCTCGAACGTCCGCTTCGAGGCCCAGGGCAGCCAGCCGCCGCCAATGGTGAAGGACGGCTTCCCCATCCCGCTCAGCGCCTGATCCACCAGAAGCTGGCGGCTGATGCCGACGTTCAGCGCGCGGCGGATGGCCGGGTCGCAGGTCACGTTGTTGCCCACCCTCTCATCCCCTGAGCCGACCCCTTCGGGGATGACGGGCAGGTTGATCGCCAGCGAGGTGAAGGTGTCGAACGTCAGGAGCTTCATGCCCGGAACCTCCTGTTTTGCGGCCGCGAACTCCGCCGGGATGAAGACGAAGTCCAGTTGTCCCGACTTCGCTGCCGCCAGCGCGGCGTCGTCGTCCACCTTAAGGATCGTCACTCGTTTGAAGGGGGACTTCCTGCCGTAATAGTGCGGATTGGGCTCCAGGATCATCTGCTGCCCGACCTGGAAGTCCACGATGCGCCACGCGCCGGAGCCCAGCGGCATGTCGCCGTACCCTTCCTTGTAAGCGTGTTTCGGCACGATGCCGACGTAACTCAGGATGTATGGAAAGAACGACCACGGACGGGAGAGCGTGAACTCCACCGTGCGGCTATCGATCGCCCGAACGCTCTCCATCATCGAGAGGTCCGCGGCCGACGCGGCGGCTTTCGTGCTCTCAAACGTGAAGACGACGTCCTCCGCCGTCAGGGGGTGGCCGTCGGCGAACTTCGCATCCTCGCGAATTTCATACGTGTACTTCAGCCCGTCTTCGCTGACCTTCTCGTCCGTCGCCAGGTCCTTCTCCAGCAGGTTGTCCCTGCCGGCCTTCAGCAAGTGGCAATGAAAGATGTCGACCGCCCAGACGCCATACCCGCGGACGGGGTCGAACTTCCCTGCCACCGCGTTGTCGCCGCCCGACACGACGATCTCGTCCTTCGCCATGGCCGTGCCGCAGAGGAGCACCATCGCCAGGGAAAGCGCCGCAAAAACCGTTCTCTTCATCGTTGCCTCCCAAAATCCCCAAAATAGTGAAAAACTCTTGCGGGCAGCAAGCCCGCACCTTGGGTGCGCCGCAGAAAAAACGCGCCGGCCCTCTGCGCTTCTGCAAGCGAGAAGGTCGGCGCGTCCGTTTTTACGCGCCAAGACGTCCGCCCCGGGCAGGGGGCCAACGTCCTCCGGAGGAAATGCGTAAGTCTCCTGACTTGCGATCCAGGGGGAGAACCCCCAGCGCCCGATGCCTGCCTTCCCACGGCCTGATGCCGCAGTGACTGACGTTCGTCATGGCGTCCCGAAGAGACGCTTCAGCATGGGCTCACGCTTACAGTGCCGGCCGCGCGGGGACTCTCACCCCATTCCATCTACACCGTCCCCACCGTATCGCGCGTCGGACAGGGAGGACGATGACACATTTCCATATACAAACAGCCTTTTGATACAATATGTCATTCTAATGGAACGTCCTCAAAAAATCAACAAGGCCGCCAGTTGCCCGTCGTGGCTCAGGGGGCATGTCCTCCCGTTTTTGGGGCGTTTGGCCTGAAGCGGGAACGGACAGCGGGGTTACAAAGAAAAGCCTCTTGTCAATGCAAGATTGTGTGATAGAATAAAGAGCTAAATGAAATTGGGGAGGAGGATGAGATGCCGGAGAAGGCGAATAAGACGGTGGCCCAGAACCGTAAGGCAAGGCATGATTATTTTATCGTTGACGCTTTCGAGTGCGGGATCGTCCTGACGGGGACGGAGATCAAGAGCGTCCGCGCCGGGAACCTGAACCTCAAGGATTCCTACGCCTCCCTGGAAGCGGGAGAGCTCTGGCTGGTGGGGATGCACATCTCCCCCTACGAGAAGGGGACGTATTACAATCACGAGCCGGAGCGACGGCGTAAGCTGCTCCTCCACCGCCACGAACTGTTGCGGTTGAAGGGCAGGGTCCGCGAGAAGGGCTTGACGCTGGTCCCTCTCTCCGTCTATATTAAGGAGGGGCGGCGAGCCAAGGTGGAACTGGCCCTGGCGCGAGGCAGGACGGCACACGACAAGCGGGACGCCATTGCGGACCGGGACGCGAAGCGGGACATGGCGCGTGCGGTGAGGCGCAACGGGCGGTACGATTGAGAGGACGGCTCTTCCCGTCATGCTGGCGGCTCGCCGTTCGTGTTGTCGGGAAGTTTATGATAAAGCCGGTTTTATTGGGGGCGACAGGTTTCGACGGCGCGTGGAGTGCCTGACAGAGCAGGTCGAGTTATGTCCGTAATCCTCGTTAAACATTCGGGCAGACGAATAAACGTCGATAACGATTACGCATTGGCGGCTTAGGCCTGCCACGTCGAAGGATGAGCTCGTCTGTTGGCTCGCCGGAGACGTCATTTTAGACAGATGCTTCGCTCACAGTCGGATCTTGCTGGGGTGAAAAAGACCAGAGGTCTTGGAAGAAGGAAGGCCGTTTTCTGCCTCACCTTTGACGACAATTAAAAGAAAACTAAGCCTGTAGCGCTGTCACGCTGGCCCACGTCGGACGGGGGTTCAATTCCCCCCGCCTCCACCAGAAGGAATCCTCGGCTCAATGCTTGGCATGTCGAGGTTAATTTTAAAGAAGGGCCTTTCCCAACAGAAGGAAAGGCCCTTTTGGTAACAGAAGAGCGGAGAGCGAGAGGAGCTGGGAAAGATGAACGTGGCCCACATGGAAAACGCAAAGACCCGAAAAAACCTGTACCGCCGCATCCACGCGCTTTCGGAGGAAAACCTGCAATCCCTTGTCCATTACCTGAATGAGCTCGAAAGTGGAGAGGCCCATGAGCCCAATGAAGA
>NZ_DBHLDX010000068.1:0-10042 GCF_057312375.1 Fretibacterium sp. | reverse complement strand
GCGGTCAGGTGCTGGCGAAGCCTGGGACGGTGACGCCGCACACGAAGTTCAAGGGTGAGGTGTACGTTCTGAAGAAGGAGGAGGGCGGCCGTCACACGCCGTTCTTTGCGGGATACAAGCCGCAGTTCTACTTCCGGACGACGGACGTGACGGGCGACATCAAGCTTCCCGACGGAGTGGAGATGGTGATGCCCGGCGACAACGCCACGTTCGAGGTGTCGCTGATCGTGCCCATCGCGATGGAGGAAGGGCTGCGCTTTGCGGTGCGCGAGGGCGGCCACACGGTGGGCGCCGGCGTCGTCACCAAAATCCTGGAATAGCTGAATTCCTGGCGGCCGGGGCGCGCTCCGGCCGCCGTTGGAGCACCATCTTAAAATTTAAGGATTTAAGGAGAGGTTTTAGCCATGGCGGATATCATTGGACTGACCTGCACGCAGTGCAAGAGGCGCAACTACACCACGACGGTGAACAAGAAGAAGCAGTCGAAGAAGCTTGAGGTCAAGAAGTTCTGCAAGTGGTGCAACGCCTCCGTCCTGCACAAGGAGTCGAAGTAGGCGGCGAGAGGGCGGCGTTTCGCGCCCGACGCCTTGCATAACTTGCAGGGGTGTTGTAAAATACCTACCGTTGTTTTCAGCGTAGGTCCGTAGCTCAATTGGTAGAGCACTGGTCTCCAAAACCAGGGGTTGCAAGTTCGAGTCTTGCCGGGCCTGCCATTTTATTATGGGTGTCTTTTTGTGATGCCCTCAGGAGGGGCGTATATGGCTAAAGAGGCCGTGAATTCTATACCGGGCATCGCTTTTCTGCGTGAGGTCCGGGCGGAGATGAAGAAGGTCACGTGGCCCACCAAAAAACAGGTTTGGTATTGGACGCTGATCGTCATTGTCTTTACTTTAGGGGTTTCCCTCTACCTGGGGCTCATCGATTTTCTCCTCACGTGGGCTTTCTCCGGCATCCTGGGATAGGTGGCCGGAGGTCTTTTATTCTTTGCAGGCGCTAGGGGGCCTTTGTGATGACGCAGCGCGGCGAACGCCGATGGTATGTTGTTCAAACCTATTCGGGCTATGAGAATCGTGTGAAGGCCGACCTTGAACAGCGTATCGCCACGATGGGCATGGAGGATGGCATCTTTAACGTGCTCGTGCCCATAGAGGATCGCGTCGTTGTGAAGGACGGAAAGAGCCGCAAGGTCACGAGAAAGCTCTACCCTAGCTACGTGTTGGTCGAGATGATCTTGGACGAGCAGTCCTGGCACGTGGTGCGGCACACGCCGGGGGTGACGGGGTTCGTTGGAGCGGGGACGCATCCCATCCCCCTCTCGGAGGATGAGGTAACCCGGCTCATGTCGATCCTGGAGAAGGATCGCCCCAAGGTGGAGATCGCTCTGAAGCCTGGAGATACGGTCACCGTCAAGAGCGGCCCCATGGCGGGGCAGACGGGGCCCGTCGTGGAGATCAACTCCGAGAAGGGGAAGGTCAAGTTCACCGTGAACATCCTTGGTCGGGAAACGGTGACGGAGGCCGACTATCGCCTTCTCGAAAAAATTTGCTGAACGCCGTTTGGACTTCTTGAGGTTAATGCAAGGTTCGAGCGGTGAAGATAAACGTCACGTTTTGTTTTAGAGAGGGGATTTTTATTTCATGGCTAAGAAGGTCGTAGGGCAGATCAAGTTACAGTTGCCTGCCGGAAAGGCGACGCCGGCTCCTCCCGTGGGCCCCGCGCTGGGACAGCACGGCGTTAACATCATGGAGTTTTGCAAGCAGTTCAACGCAAAGACCTCCGATCAGGCGGGCTTGATCATTCCAGCGGTGATCACCGTCTACGCCGACCGCAGCTTCACCTTTGAGCTCAAGACGCCGCCTGCGGCGGTCCTCCTGAAGAAGGCCGCTGGCGTTGAGTCGGGGTCGGGCGTCCCCAACAAGACGAAGGTGGGTTCCGTGTCGCGCGCCAAGGTGCGTGAGATCGCGGAGTACAAGCAGCGGGACCTCAACGCGAACGACGTCGAGGCGGCGATGCGCATGATTGAGGGCACGGCCCGTTCCATGGGCCTTGAAGTGAGGGACTGACGGCCCGTGAGCGTCAGCGAACGGCAGCCGGAAGGCTCCCCGAAAGTGGGGGACTGACGGCCCGTTGCTGGGAGGTTCCCCCAAAGATTGGGAGCTGAGTGATTTTTGTGGCAGAGTCCTTCGGGATTCGCGATCGACCACAGGAGGTTTTTTGAGATGAAGCACAGCAAGCGATACAGAGCTGCCGCCGAGAAGGTCGAGGTGGGGAAGCTCTACGGACTGCGTGAAGCGGTGGAGCTTTACAAGCAGATCGCCACGGCGAAGTTCAATGAGAGCCTGGAGGTCCACGTCCGCCTGGGCGTTGATCCGCGCCACGCGGATCAGCAGGTTCGAAGCACGGTGGGGCTGCCTCATGGTACCGGCGTCACCAGGAGGGTTCTGGTGCTGGCGGCCGGCGAGAAACAGAAGGAAGCTCAGGACGCAGGCGCCGACATCGTGGGCGGCGAGGACCTGGTGCAGAAGATCGCGGGCGGTTGGCTGGAGTTCGACGCAGTGATCGCCACGCCGGACATGATGAAGTCCGTCGGACGGCTCGGCAAGGTCCTTGGCCCCCGCGGAATGATGCCCAGCGCCAAGACGGGAACGGTGACCTTTGACCTGACGAACGCCATCGGCGAGATCAAGGCGGGCCGCGTTGAGTTTCGCGTCGATAAGGCCGGCATCACCCACAACGCCATCGGGCGTCGGGAGTTCACGGCGGATCAGCTCTTTGAGAACGCGAAGGCCATCCTGCAGGCGATCTATAAGGCCCGTCCTGCCTCCGTGAAGGGAACCTACGTGAAGAGCGTCACGATCGCCCCCACCATGGGACCGGGGATCGCGGTGGACCCACTGGACGTTCAGCGGGAGGTTACCGCCTGATCGCGTCCTTTAACCGTTGAATCTTACTTAAAATAGAAACTCCCTGATGTTGTAGACCGCAGGCGCCCCTCGTGGACTCAATGTATGCCTGCCGAGGTGCCGGGGATAGAAGGCTATGAGTTCGTACAGGACTTGTGCCCATTCTGTCTGAAAGAGCTCCCCGGCGGCGGGGAGTTTTTTACGTGGTGCCTCAATGAGTTCAGCTCCGAAGGTGGAGTTGAACGGAAGTTTTAAACTGAGAGATTGACGTCGGAGGAGGTGAAACGATATGCCTGCATCGATTAAATACGAGTTGGTCGCTGATCTGAAGGAGAAGCTTGAGCGCTCGAACGCCGTCTTCGTGGCCGAGTACCGCGGCATGACGGTGGCGGCCAGCACGGCCCTTCGCGCTCGCGTCCGCGCGGCGGGAGGGGAGATGAAGGTCGCGAAGAACACCCTCTTTTCCATTGCCATGAAGGAGGCGGGGCTTCCGGAGCTCCCGGAGGACCTCACGAAGGGACCGAACATCTTTACCCTTTCCTATGGCGACCCCGTGGGCGTGGCCAAGGTGCTGAAAGAGTGTGCCATGGACAAGACCCAGAAAGCCTTCGTCCTGAAGGGAGGCATGCTGGGAAGCACGGTTTTGGACCTCAAGCAGCTTCACGCGCTGGCAGACCTGCCGTCGAAGGACGTCCTGATCGGCCAGGTGGTGCGCACGATTGCGGCGCCCATCTCCGGCCTGGTCAACGTGCTCTCCGGCACGATGCGCGGCCTGGTCACGTGCCTTGCCCAGATTCGCGACAAGAAGGACGCCGCCTAGGCAGACCCTCTGCGGAAACAATGGACCAAGCTGTTTGTCTTTAATATGTTTTGCCATTTTGAACATTAAATTTCTAGGAGGTAACGTTTTATGACTCACGAGGAACTGATTAAGGCTATTGAGGAGATGTCCGTTCTCGAGCTTTCCGAGCTGGTGAAGGCTCTTGAGGAGAAGTTCGGCGTGTCCGCCTCCGCCGCTCCGGTGGCCATGATGGCCATGCCCGGCGCTGCTGCGGGCGCTGCGGCCGCTGCAGGCGAGGAGAAGACGGAGTTCGACGTGGTCTACAAGGGGCCTGGCTCCAACAAGATCGCCGTCATCAAAGTGGTCCGCGAGATCACGGGCCTTGGCCTGAAGGAGGCCAAGGAGCTGGTGGATAACCCGCCGAAGCCCATCAAGGAGGGCGTCTCCAAGGAGGAGGCCGAGGAGCTGAAGAAGAAACTTGCTGAGGCCGGCGCCGACGTGGAGTTGAAGTAACGATTAAAAAAGCGGCCCACCTGGGCCGCTTTTTTAACGCCCGACCGGACTCCCCACGAGTACGCTTGTCTTCGCCGGCGGAGATGGACGGCACTTTCTTTTGTGGTACAATACCTTTAAAGAAGTTGCTTTCCCGCCTTGCTTTCGATTGCCTCGTGGTGCCATTTCCTCGTTGTTCAGGGGCGAAAGAACAACCACGAGGTCGTGTGTTTTTGCTATCAAGGAAACGGAGGTTTTGTTATGAGCAACCAGACTGCGAAGAAGGTTTCGGCTCCTGTAAACAAGAAGAAGCTCATCCTCATTGGGGCCGCGGTGGTCCTCGTCATCCTGAACGTCATGTGGACGGTTCTGCAGAACAAGTTCACGCCTCGGGTTGACGCCTTGAGGGAGGAGTTCACGAAGATCGAGGCCCGCCTGGCCAAGCTGGAGAAGGACGCCCTCCCGGACGTGGAGGCCATTCGCAGCGAGTTGAATGCCCTCAAGCTGATGTCCGAGGAGTACGAGAATCGCTCGACCCAGCTGTTGAAGGCGGAGGAGGCTCAGCTTGCGTCCCTTGAGTCCCAGCTCGCGACGCAGAGGGAGCGCGTTGAATCCCTGAAGAAGCTGGGGGCTGCTGAGGCCGAGGGGAACGGAAAGTAGCGGAGTCCCAGGCGGGACTCCGGAGGTAAGCGGGTGCCTCGAAACGTATTCATCATCGACGACGCGGACTTCATGATCGACATGATACGCATGATCCTGGAGGACGCGGACTACAGGGTCGTGGGGGCCTCAACGGACAGCACGGTCGCGCTGTCGCAGTTGAGGGAGTTGGCTGGTGCCCCCAAGCCGACATCAGTGGATATCGTGATCGTTGACCTTCACATGCCGAAGTTGGACGGTTTTGAAACGGTCCGAAGGCTCCGAGAGATATTCCCCTCAGCAAAGGTGCTGCTGGTGACCGCGAACTCCTCACTCCCCGTCGCCTTGAAAGCCAGGGAGCTGAGAATCGACGGCTTCGTCGTGAAGCCTTTTGAGCCGGAGGTCCTGGTGGAACAGATCGCCAGGCTCGTCTGAACCCTGATCCTTTGGGGCAGGTCGGGCGAGGCAGGCTTATATGAGGAGGGGCGGAGTCCCCTCCTCAATTTTTTGAACGCTTTTAACGTTGCAGAGGAGCACGTATGAAACAGGAGAATATCCGAAACTTTTGCATTATCGCCCACATCGATCACGGCAAGTCCACCCTGGCGGACCGCCTGTTGGAGCGGACGGGAACGGTGCAGTCCCGCGAGATGAAGAACCAGCTTCTGGATTCACTCTCGCTGGAGCGGGAGCGGGGCATCACGATCAAGCTGGTGCCGGTCCGCATGGACTACACGTCGCCCGACGGCAGGAAGTGGGTGCTTAACCTGATCGACACGCCGGGGCACGTGGACTTTGCCTACGAGGTTTCCCGCTCCCTTGCGGCCTGCGAAGGGGCGCTCCTGGTGGTGGACGCCAGTCAGGGAGTGGAAGCCCAGACGGTGGCCAACGCCTATCAGGCGGTGGAGCAGGGGCTTGAGATCCTGCCGGTGATCAACAAGATCGACCTTCCCTCGGCGCGGGAGGAGAACGCGAAGCAGGAGATTCAGGACGTCGTGGGGTTGGATGCCTCAGACGCCATCCTGGCCAGCGCGAAGGACGGGCGCGGCATCGACGATATCCTGGAGCGCGTCGTCGAGCGGATACCGGCCCCTGAGGGGGACGCCGAGGCCCCGCTTCAGGCCCTGGTGTTCGACTCCGTCTACGACAACTACCACGGCGTGATCTCCTACGTGCGGGTCGTGAACGGCGTCATCAGGGAGGGGCAGAACGTCCTGTTCATGCAGACGGGCAGCGTCTACTCCGTGGAGGAGGTGGGGGTGTTCCGGCCGGGCTTCACCCCCGTGGAGCGGCTGGGCCCCGGTGAGGTGGGCTACATCGCTGCCAGCATCAAGACCTTGGCCGAGGCACCGGTGGGGGACACGATCACCGAGGCGGCTCGCCCTGCCGCTCACCCCCTGCCGGGCTATCGGAAGGTGAAGAGCGTCGTCTTCTGCGGGTTCTACCCGGTGGAGCGGGACAACTACCCCCAGCTGCGCGAGGCGCTGGAGAAGCTTTGCCTCAACGACGCCGCCGTGACCTTCGAGCCGGAAACCTCCGTGGCGCTGGGCTTCGGGTTCCGCTGCGGCTTCCTGGGGATGCTGCACATGGAGGTGGTGCGCGAACGCCTCAGCGGAGAGTACGGCGTGGAGCTGGTGGCCACGGCCCCCAACGTCGTCTACGAGGTGGTGACGCCGTCGGGCGCCGTCATCGAGGCCCATCGCCCCAGCGACTTTCCGGATGCCGGCGAGATCGCGGAGGTGCGGGAACCCTACATCAAGCTCTCCGTCTTCCTGCCCTCCGAGTTCGTGGGGAAGGTCATGCAGTTGGTGCAGGACCGGCGCGGGGTCTACAAGTCCATGGATTACCTGACGCCGGAGCGGGTGCGCCTGATCTACGAGATGCCCCTCTCCGAGTTCATCATCGACTTTCACGACAAGCTGAAGTCCCAGACCCGGGGCTACGCCTCGCTGGACTACGAATTCATCGGCCTGCGGGCCAGCGACCTGGTGCGCGTTGACGTCCTGGTCAACGGCGAGGCGGCGGACGCCTTCTCCTTTATCTGCCACAGGGAACAGGCGTACAATCGGGGCCACGCCGCCGTGACGAAGCTGAAGGCCCTGATCCCCAGCCAGCTCTTTGAGGTGCCCATCCAGGCCTCGCTCGGCAAGCGCGTCATCGTGCGGGTCAACGTCAAGGCGCTGCGCAAGGACGTGCTGGCCAAGTGCTACGGTGGCGACATCACGCGCAAGCGCAAGCTCCTGGAGAAGCAGAAGGAGGGCAAGAAGCGGATGAAGCAGATCGGAAAGGTCGCCATCCCCCAAGAGGCCTTCCTGGCCTTCATGCAGGTGGAGGGGGATGGAAAATAGGGGCGCCTTCCCACGGAAGGCCGAGCCAGTTCTTCCTCGCGGAGCACGCCCTTCCCTCTACCTCCACGTGCCCTTCTGCGCGGCGAAGTGCGGCTACTGTTCCTTCTACAGCCGGCGCGCGGGGGATGGCGAGGTGGCTGCATGGCTGGATGCGCTGGAGGCCGAAGCCCGCGCATGGCGCTCGCGGCTTGGAGGGCGCATCCCCCTCCGCACCCTCTACATCGGCGGCGGGACGCCCAGCCTCCTGACGCCGGAGGACTGGCGCCGGGTCCTCCGCACCCTGGAGGCCATGGCGGACCTCTCCTCCCTTGAGGAGGCCTCCGTGGAGGCCAACCCCTCCTCCCTCACGAAGGAGCACCTGACGGTCTGGAAGGACGGAGGTTTTACCCGTGTCAGCCTGGGCGTCCAGAGCCTGGACGACGGTGAACTGCGCCGCATCGGAAGGCTTCATGACGCTGCGGGGGCGCTTCGGGCGATGGAGGTGGTCCTGGATGCCGGCCTACGCCTCAGCGCGGACCTCATCTTCGGGCTGCCGGACCAGACGCTGCGCTCCTGGTCCGCTTCGCTTCGGGGCGTCCTGGCTGCGGGGGCAGGACACCTCTCGACCTATCAACTGACCCTGGAGCCGGACGCCCCCATGAGCCGGCAGGGTTTTCCCCTTCCCGATGGCTACCCCCTCTACCGCTACGCACAGTGGTTCCTCGCCAAAAAGAAATTCCTTCAATATGAGATTTCAAGTTTTGCGCCCGCAGGGGCGGAGTGCCGGCACAACCTGGCCTACTGGCGCCAGGAGCCCGTTCTGCCTCTGGGGCCTGCTGCCTGGGGGTACCTGGACGGATGGCGCTGGTCCAACCCGCCGACGCTGGAGGCCTACCTCGAAGCGGCACGCCACGGCTTCCCCAATCCCTTTGCGGGGGCAGAGCGCCTGTCCCCGCGGGCTCGCGTCCTGGAGGCGGCGATCCTGGCTCTTCGGACCCGGTGGGGCATCGACCGGCTGGAGTTTTCCCGCCGCTGGGGGGCAGGGATGCTGAGGGAGGTGGAGGGAGTACTGCTGGGGCTTCCGCCGCACCTCCTGCGGGTGGACGAGAGGTCTCTGGCCCTGACCCCGGCGGGGATGCGCGTGGGCAATGCCGTCTGGGCAGAACTGATGGCGCTGGAGGACCCCAATACTCCCTCCCTAGAATGAGGAAGCCTTAATTCAGCCGGTCCCTCAGCACCTTGATTTCGTCGAGGGACAGGCCAGTGAAGTCGGCAACCTGTTCAGTCGATACGCCACGGGCCAGCATCCGCCGCGCGGTATCGGCCCTGCCCTTAGCCTCTCCCTTAGCCTCTCCCTCGGCCCTGCCTCTGGCCAATGCGGCCTCCTCGCGCCGGCCCGAGATGTCCTCCTCGTCCCAGAACTCCATCAGGTTCACGATGTACGCCAGACGCTGATCCCGGTCCTGAAAAAATTCGCGCTCCAAATCCAGCGCCGTGCTTTCGCCGCTCGTCCTCATCACCCTCGCAGCGCCACAATTTCGTCGAGGGATAGGCCAGTGAAGTCGGCAACCTGTTCAGTCGATACGCCACGGGCCAGCATCCGCCGCGCGGTATCGGCCCTGCCCTTAGCCTCTCCCTTAGCCTCTCCCTCGGCCCTGCCTCTGGCCAATGCGGCCTCCTCGCGCCGGCCCGAGATGTCCTCCTCGTCCCAGAACTCCATCAGGTTCACGATGTACGCCAGACGCTGATCCCGGTCCTGAAAAAATTCGCGCTCCAAATCCAGCGCCGTGCCGATCCCAGGCTCCATTGCCGCTATCCGTTCCATCTCGTCACCTCGCATTCCGTCCAGGTAACACAGCCAGCGCTCCAGCCTGTTCCGCGGGCGTCGGCCTGCCTTCCGCTCCCTGCGGTCCTTCGGCAGTTCAAAATAGACGATCTGAAGGTCGTCACAGAGAGGCCTTCCGCTCGCGTCGTTGCGGATGGAGTAGCTGTTGCGGCACTCCCGCTCCTCCGGGAGCAGCTCGAAGTCCAACAGGTTCAGGGAGATCGTGCGCACCGTGTTGAGGTACTTCCCCCGACGCTCCAGGGACGTCGAGTAGAGCAAAGACCAGTAATACAGGGTCCGCTTCAGATAGCCCGGTTCGCGACGGACCTGGACCTCCAGGTTGACCAGCTCTCCGTCAAGCCGGGCGGCGATGTCCAGGCGGCTCCCTCTCCCCGAAGCCCGAACGGGCGAAAACTCCCGGTCGATGAAGGCGACCTGTGTAAAGGCCCGCTCTCCATTGGGGAACATCAGGGCGTTCAGCAGGTCGAGGAAAAGCTCTGCTCTCTCCGGCCTGCCGAAGAGGAATTTGAAGAGGACGTCCGCCAGTGGGTAGACCCGCCCCTGGCTCACGTCCCGATCGATCTGTTCCCTGGTCCTGTGAGAGGGAGAGTAAAAGAGCGTTGAGCCCTCCCCGGTTTCGTTCATGTCATTTCGCGCCTCATGCTCCGCGCTTTTGTCGCTCGTCTTCATCGCCCCCCCCTCCAGCTCTGACGCCATTATAGCAAAGGTTGAGCGGACTGGACGGACGATGCCAGTCTTGCGGAGAATGCCGGAGATATCCACGCCGAAGGGCAACTGCTCCATTCCCCAGTATTATCAAAAAACCTGCATTCCGTGGGCGGTGACATTTTTTCTGAATCATTTACAGGGTGATATTATCACTGATCAACAACACACTTCAGAAAAGCCCTTGACACTTTTGTGAGAGGGGGTATAATATTCACCGTTGCGCCGCTGAAGGGCGACGCGATAGACTAAAAACCGGCAATAGCAAGGGTTTAGGTCATGTACCTTGACAACAGATTTACAGGTGAGATATTGAGGGTGAGGCGGTAGCTGAGGGGGTACCTGAGGC
>NZ_DBHLDX010000067.1:0-10270 GCF_057312375.1 Fretibacterium sp. | reverse complement strand
ACCGCCCCTCACCGGGTTTGAAGCCCGGGCCCGTCACCAGACGAATCTCACCTCCGAAACTGATTTATTATACTTGCTGACAGCGGAAAAGTCCACATCCCCGAAAAAAGATATATTCCGCCCTTAGAAAGCTCCGTCAGTCCTCAATTTCTGCCCTTTTAAGGTATACTGAAAACAGAAGGTATTCAACAGCTTTTTTCATGGCGGCGGATGTCATGGCGTTCCCGCGCTGCGGAGCCCCGGCGGATTCTGCCGTCCAAGACGAAAGGGGAACGGAAGAGATGGACAAGGACGCGGATCGATACCTGCGCGACGTGGACCCGGAGATCGCGGACATCATCGTGGAGGAGTATCGCCGGCAGAACGATCAGATCGAGCTCATCGCATCGGAGAACTTCACCTCCCGCGCGGTGATGGCGGCCATGGGCTCCGTGCTCACGAACAAGTACGCCGAGGGCTACCCGGCGCACCGGTATTACGGCGGCTGCGAGGTCGTGGACAAGGCGGAGGACCTGGCGCGCGATCGCGCGAAGAAGCTCTTCGGAGGCGATCACGTCAACGTTCAGCCCCACGCCGGAAGCCAGGCCAACATGGCCGCCTACTTCGCCTGCCTCGAGCCGGGGGACACGATCCTGGCCATGAACCTGACGGACGGCGGGCACCTCACCCACGGCTCCCCCGTCAACTTCTCCGGCAAGCTCTACAACGTCATTCCTTACGGCGTTCGAAAGGACACGGAGACCATCGATTTCGACCAGGTCCGGGAGCTCGCGAAGAAGCACCACCCCAAGCTGATCGTCTGCGGGGCCAGCGCCTACCCGCGCGTCATCGACGCCTCGAAGTTCCGGGAGATCGCGGACGAAACGGGGGCCCTCGTGATGTTCGACATCGCCCACATCGCGGGGCTGGTGGCGGCGGGCGCCCATCCCAACCCGGTGCCCTACTGCGACTTCGTCACGACGACGACGCACAAGACGCTGCGGGGGCCCCGCGGCGGCATGGTCCTGTGCCGGGAGTGCTTCGCCAAGAAGGTGGACTCCGCCATCTTCCCTGGGATGCAGGGCGGCCCTCTGATGCACATCATCGCAGCGAAGGCGGTGGCCTTTGCCGAAGCGCTGAAGCCGGAGTTCAAGGACTATCAGCATCAGGTCGTGGCGAACTGCAAGCGCCTGGCGGAGAAGGTCATGGAGCGCGGGTTCCGCCTCGTGTCCGGCGGAACGGACAACCACCTGATCCTGGTAGACCTGACGAGCAAGGGCGTGACGGGCAAGGACGTCCAGATCGCGCTGGACCGCGCCGGCATCACGGTGAACAAGAACACGATCCCCTTTGAAACGCTGAGCCCCTTCGTGACGAGCGGCGTCCGCATCGGAACGGCTGCGGCGACGACCCGCGGCTTCGGAGCGGAGGAGATGGACCGGATCGCGGACTGGATCGACCGCGTCGTGACCCACATCGCGGACGAGGCGGAGATCCGGAAGGTCCGCGCGGAGATATCGGAGCTCTGTGCGGCGAAGCCCCTCTATCCGGGACTGTATTGAGCGCATTCATACCAAATCGCGTCTAATGTGGATTGCCTCTCCTGAAAGGGGAGGTGGTCCGAAGGACCGGAGGGGTTGGTTCTCACGCTTGACAACACCCCCCAGCTTCGCTACCGCTCAAAAGCCCCCCTTTCAGGGGGGCTTTTCTTGTCCTTCCGCGAATTGGTATGAGATCACCGCGCCATCGCCGCCTCCCGGCGCTTCCCCCTGTCCGGCCTTTGGGCGCACCGGCAGCCCGCAACTTCTGTTACAATAGGGACGGGTCCTCCGGCCTTCGCCGGCGGAACGCCCCTGGAGGCGTCTCGGACCCGTTCGCCGCATCTTTTGTGCCGTCTTTCATAAAATCTTCAAGGGGAGGTCGTTTTGAATGTCGCTTTTCGCTGATGACAAGAACCTGGCTCTGGAACTGGTCCGCGCCACGGAGGCCGCCGTTATGGCGAGCGGCCGCTGGTTTGGGCGCGGCAGCAAGAACGATGTGGATCGGTCTGCCGTGGAGGCCATGCGCTACATGCTGAGGGGCGTGGCCATGAAGGGGGTCGTCGTGATCGGCGAGGGGGAGAAGGACGAGGCGCCCATGCTCTTCAACGGCGAGGAGGTTGGGTCCGGCGAGGGGCCGTCGATGGACATCGCGGTGGACCCCATCGACGGGACGCGCCTGCTGGCCCAGGGCCTCGGCGGCTCGATCAGCGTCGTGGCGGCCGCTGACCGCGGCAGCATGTTCAGCCCACAGGACCTGTTCTACCTGGACAAGATCGTGACCGGCGTGGAGGCGGCGGACTGCATCGACATCCAGGCCCCCGTCCACGTGAACGTCAAGGCCGTGGCTCGCGCCAAGGACAAGGCGGTGGAGGACATCACCGTGGTCATGCTGGACCGTCCGCGCAACGAGAAGATCCGCGACGAGGTGCGGGCGATGGGAGCGCGGCTGCGGATGATCCCGGACGGGGACGTCAGCGGTGCCCTGACCACCTGCCTGCTGGGCAACGAGACCGCGGACCTGCTGCTGGGCTCCGGGGGCTCCCCCGAGGCCGTCATCACCGCCTGCGCCGTGAAGTGCCTTGGGGGCAACATGCAGTGCCGCCCCTTCTTCCGCGATAAGAAGGACGAGGAGAAGGCGAACGCCCGCGGCCTGACCCGCGACACCGTGCTCACCCTCAACGACCTCGTGAAGAGCGACAACGTCTTCTTCGCGGCCACGGGGGCCTCGGACGGTGACCTCCTGAAGGGGGTCCACTACCAGGGCAGCCACATCCAAACCTCGTCCCTCTGCATGAGGGGCATCAGCGGCACGGTGCGCTACATCTCGGCCATCCACTCCCCCAAGAAGCTCTCCGAGATGGGCAGCGCCATCGACTACAGCCCCAACAAGAACAACCGCTAAAGACCTCTCACGCTGGAGGGATTCAAAAAGCGGGCCCGCCATTCCGGCGGGCCCGCTTCGGCTTCAGAGGCCGAGGGGATCGGTGTCGTCGTCCTGCGTCGTGTTTTCGGTGTCGGCGGTCGTCCCCTTCTGATAGTAGATGCGCGGGATCCCCAGGACCACGAGGCCGGACTTCGGGTCCACATAGTAGTTGCGGGCGTCCGCCTCCGGGTCCTCCCCGATGACCGTGTTGTCCGGGATGTTGTTATGGGCGTCGATGATGGCGCGCTTGATGCGGCAGTTCCGCCCGATGATGACGTCGTGCCCGATGATGCTCTTTTCGATCACACTCCCCGTTTCGATGAGGCAGTTGCGCGACAGGACGCTGTCCGTGACGGAGGAGCCCAGGATGCGGCTGCCCTCCGCCAGCATGACGCGGTTCACGGTGCAGTTGTAGCCGTCCGCGGGGTAGGAGTAGGAGGGCGGGTCGGCGAAGGAAACGGTTCGCACGGGCCACTGGGGGTTGTAGAGCGTCATCTCGGAGTCCGGGTTCAGGAGCTCCATGTGCGCCTGCCAGTAGGCCTTCAGCGTGCCGACGTCGCGCCAGTAGGGCTTGTCGTCCCGCCACTCGTAGGAGTAGCGGGGGCGGGTCTTTGGCCCCGGAAGGACGTTGGTGGAGAAGTCGTAGGCGAAGACGCGCGCGCGCTGGTGGACCAGCTTGGGGAGGATATCCCGGCCGAAGTCGTGCGTGGTGGACTGCATGGAGTCCTCCACGAGGGCGTCCACCAGCACCTTGCGCTCGAAGATGTAGTTTCCCATCGAAACGTAGCAGAACCCCGGCTTGTCCGGGATCTCCGGCGGGACGGTGGGCTTCTCCATGAACTCCAGGATCCGCCCGCTGCCGTCGGTCTTGATGCAGCCGAACTGGCTGGCCTCGTTGACGGGGACGACGTTGGCCGCCAGGGTGATGTCCGCCTGTTGGTCCAGGTGCCAGCGGAGCATCTGGCTGACGTCCATCTTGTAGATGTGGTCGGCCGCGAAGATGCACACCCGGTCCGCCCGGAACATGTTGATCAGGTGCATGTTCTGAAACACCGCGTCCGCGGTGCCCTGGAACCAGTGCTCGCCGCGCCACATCTGCGCGGGCACCAGCGTGACGAAAAAGTCGCGCCCCCGCAGCGCGCCGCCGAACTGCCAGCCTCGCTCGATGTGCTCGTTGAGGGACTGGCTCTTGAACTGAACGAGGACGTACAAGGCAAAGACGCCGCTGTTGACGAGGTTTGAAAGCGCAAAATCAATGATGCGGTATTTCGCGGCAAAGTAGACCGCAGGTTTGGCCCGATACCGCGTCAGCGGCATCAGCCTCTCGCCCTTGCCTCCCGCCAGGACGATTCCAAGCACCCTTCCGTTGGCTCCTCCGTACATACCCCATCTCCCCTTTCCGATTTCGTTGAAAAACCGGGGAAAACCTCTTTTATATGTTCAGTTGCAATCCAGGCGGCCCCTTGCTCCTCCTGCGGCTAGCGGCGGGCCGTTTCCTGGTACAGCGCCTTGTAGAGCTCCGCCGAACGGGTCCAGGTGAAGTCCCGCCTCATCGCCCGCTCGACGATGAGCTGCCACGAGGGCTGGTCCCTGAAGCGCGCCACGGCCCGGTGCAGCGCCCAGAGCATCCCCTTCGCGTCGCAGGTCAGGAAGGTGAACCCGTCCCCACCCTCCGGGGAGTCCGCGTCGGTCACGGTGTCCTTCAGGCCGCCCACCTCGCGCACCACCGGGATCGTGCCGTAGCGCATGGCGATCATCTGAGAGAGCCCGCAGGGCTCGAAGACGGACGGCATCAGGAAGATGCTGCCGCCCGCATAGAGGAGGTGGGAGAGCGGCTCGTCGTACCCCCTGAAGAAACGGATGCAGTCCGGGTGGGCAGCGGCCGCTCGCTCTAGGGCGCCCTCGATCCAGCCCTGACCGCTCCCCAGGAAGACGAACTTCGCGCCCAGCGCGGGCAGGTCGTCCAGCGCCTCCAGGATGAGGCTGAACCCCTTCTGCTCGACGAGGCGGCTGACGCAGACCACGACGGGGGCCTCCGTCCCGGCCTCAAAGCCTGCCCGTTTGAGGAGCTCCCTGCGGCAGGCCTGCTTGCCCTCCAGGTCCCGCGCCGTGAACCGCGCCGGGAGCGCGCGGTCGTGCTCCGGGTTCCAGTACCGCGTGTCGATGCCGTTCAGGATGCCCCGCAGCTTGCCGCGCTGCTGATAGAGGACGTCCGCCAGCTGGCGGGTGGACTCGTAGGTCTGGATCTCGCCCGCGTAGGTCGGCGAAACCGTCGTGACGGCGGTCGCGGCGACGATGCCGCCCTTCAGCAGGTTGACCTTTCCGTAGAACTCCAGGGCGGACAGGTTGAAGCTCCACGGCTCCAGCCCGGACGCCTCCATGAAGGGGGCGGGGTCGAACACCCCCTGATACTCCACGTTGTGCAGGGTGAGGACGCTCCGCTCGCCCGTCTGCCGGTAGTGGCGGTGCCACGCCAGCGCGCAGGGGAGGAAGGCCGTCGTCCAGTCGTGGCAGTGGTAGAGGTCCGGCCGCCAGCCCGTGGCCCGGTGCAGCTCAAGCGCCTGCATGCAGAAGACGGCGAAGGGAGAGACAGTCCAGAAGTCGAGCTGTCGGGGGTACATGTCCCCCGTGTAGTCCTCCGCGCTCAGGAAGTAGACGGTCACGCCGTCCACCTCCGCCCGGACGACCTTCGCCTCGCGCACCTGCCAGTTGTAGGCAGCGCAGGCAGGGCGAGCCATTGCGGTGGTCTTGATGCCGGCGGCGGCCACCTTTTCCAGCACGCCGGGCCAGGCGGGGGTGACCACCCGCACGTCTATCCCCGCCTGGCAGAGGGCCTTCGGCAACGAGCCCGCGACGTCCCCAAGCCCGCCCACCTTCGAGAAGGGCGCCAGCTCCGTCGTCACAAAGAGGACCTTCATCGCCGCACCTCCCGCCCCGCTCACGGCGATCACATCCCCCGGAAGCTGATGGAGTACGCCTTCGAGGCGTATTCGCGCACCACCCGATGCGTGTTGAAGAAGCTTGCGTCGAGCGCGATGGTGTGCTGCATCATGCTCACCCACCGGTCGTGGTCGTCGTAATAGGTGGGGATGATCTTCTTCTCCAGCTTGTCGTAGAGGTCCACCGCGTCCAGCGATTCGTCGTAGTTCGCCCCCATGTCCTTCTCGTCCGGCACCGGCCCGATGGACCAGCCCGTCACATCCTCGATCCAGCCCTCGATCCACCAGCCGTCCAGGATGGAGAAGTTCATGATGCCGTTCATGGCGCACTTCATGCCGCTCGTGCCGCTGGCCTCGCGCGGGCGGATGGGCGTGTTCAGCCACACGTCGACGCCCTGCGTCAGGAGGGAGGCGATCTCCATGTTGTAGTTGTCGATGAAGACGATGGGGATCTCGGACTCCAGCTCCTTGGCCACGCGGCGGATCTTCTGCAGCAGCGCCTTGCCGCCGTTGTCGTTGGGATGGGACTTCCCGGCGAAGACGAACTGGACCTTGCGGTTGCCCGCCACCTTTCGGAAGCGCGCCATGTCGGAGAAGAGCAGGTCCGCCCGCTTGTAGGTCGCGGCCCGCCGGGCGAAGCCCAGCGTCAGGACGTCCGGGTCGAGCTGCACGCCGTTGGTCTCCATGATCCGCGCGAAGAGCCTCAGCTTGGACGCCTGGTGCGCCGCCCACAGGTCCTCCTTTGGGATCGTCAGGGCCTGGACGAGGCGCCCGGGGTCCTCCTCCCAGCCGGGAATGTTCTTGTTGTAGAGCTTCCTCATGCCGGAGCTGATCCACGTGGCGGGGTGGATGCCGTTCGTGATCCAGTCCACCGTTTCCATCTTGAACATGGCGTTGCTGACCTCGGCGTGCTTCTTGGCCACGCCGTTGACGTAGCGGCTGTAGCGCAGGCCCAGCTCCGTCATGGAAACGCCCGGAACGTCGGGCAGCATACGATGGAGGGTGCTCTTGGCCTCGTCGGGGAACACATGGTCGATGAGGCTGTACTCAAAGTAGTCGTGGCCCGCGGGGACGGGGGTGTGGGTGGTGAACACCACCTGCTCCCGAATCTTGTCCGGGTCGTAGTAGCCCATCTCGCGCATCAGCTCCAGCGTGAGGAACCCGGCGTGTCCCTCGTTCAGATGGAACGTGTCGATGTTCTTGTAGCCCAGGTCCCGCAGGATGCGCAGTCCCCCCACGCCCAGGACGAACTCCTGACAGAGGCGATAGCGGTTGTCCCCGCCGTACAGGTACCAGGACAGCTTGCGGTCGTCCGGGTGATTGGGCTCGAAGTCCGTGTCGAGGAAGTAGACGGGCAGCGGGTATCCGCTCTCGCCGATGATCTCGTAGACCCAAACGCCAACCTGGATCTCGCGCCCCTGAAGCCGGATCGAGATGCGGTTGGGGAGCAGCGTCAATTCCTGCGCGGGGTCCCAGACGGCGGGCTTCTCCTGCTGCCAGTCGTCGTCGTTGAAGCTCTGGACGAAGTAGCCCTTGCGGTAGAGGAGCGTCATGCCCGCCATGGGGACCCCAAGGTCCGCAGCGCTCTTCAGGATGTCCCCCGCCAGGACGCCCAGGCCGCCCGAATAGGTGGGGATGGACTCTCTCAGGCCCACCTCCATGGAAAAATACGCGATGGGTCTGAACGCGGGGTCGTTCTCCATCAGCGTCCTCAGGGAGCTGCCGAGGTCGCTGCGGTGCAGTCTTTGAATCATCGTCTTGAAACTCCTTTCAACAACCGGCCGGCAGCGGGCTTCCCGCCCGGCCGCCGCGGTGAGGTTCATCGTTGCCGCCGCCTTCAGCGCAGCTGCCGGAAGGGCAGCGCTATAGCCCGCGTGACGGCCTGAGGCCTGACGGAGGCTTTTTCAAAAGTTAGGCGTCAGTACTGCATCAGCATTGATTGTGCTTAAATTATCTCACAAATTTTCTTTTTGTGCGCGCTCGTTTGAGGGCAGGACGCCTTTTCGCCATGACGGCATCGCAACAAAAAAGCCCGAGGACTTTTTCCTCAGGCTTAAACATTGAACATGACCCTATAGGGGCAGAAACTCGGCTAAAAACGCGGGATTCCCCCGCTGGGACCTCCCCGTTTGTCCGTTTCCTTGTACGGTCCGGCTACTTGTAAATATCTCCGCGTGAACCCACCCGGTTGATGTAAATAGCCAGATTCTCGTCATCCACGTCCATCAGAACACGCCATTTCCCCACGCGCAGCCGATAGTCCGTCCTGCCCACCAAAGGGCGGACATCCCGCCCCTCAATGCCCTCCTCCAGCGCCGCGATCGCGGCCAGAATCCGCCCCTTGTCCGGGTTCGGAATCCGGGCGAGCTGCTTCTCCGCGGTGGGCATCACCGTGACAGCCCAGGTCATCCCAGCAAGCTCCGCATAACCTCCGCGATCGGACGCCCCAGCCCGGCGGCACGCTCCGCCCGTGCCCGTTCCACGTCGGCTTCCTCCTCCGGCGTCAGGGGCGGCTCCGTCGGGTCGGGCACCCGCCACAGCGCCACGCGCTCCTGCACCTCAACGCTCATCTTCTCTCCCCTCCCGTCATGCGTAACCTTCCCCACCAGCCAGGTGCCGGAAATCCAGTAATCATGGTGTGGCAATCCTTCCGAATTGCATCGCCCCGTGACTGTACAAAGGGGTTGGTTGACGACGTCCTTTGTACGGTTTTTTATCCGTTCATGCGGCGGCTTGGGGTGGTCGTGTCCGGCCTGCTACAGAGATACAGATAGCAAAAAACCCGCTTTTGAGCGGGATTATAAACTAAACCGGCTTAGGCCAGTTATTTGCATGGTGGGCGATACTGGGTTCGAACCAGTGACCTCTTCCGTGTGAAGGAAGCGCTACTACCGCTGAGCTAATCGCCCTTAACGAGGACTTATTATACACAAAGACCAGGGGAAGCACAAGGGGCGTTTTCGTTCCAAACTCCAGAGAGCGCCCCCTCAGCCCCTCCGGGGACCTAAAGCGCAGGCGCCCCCACCTTGGGGAGCGCCTGGCCAATCATCAGGCTTCGCGGTCAGCCTCACGGCTGAGCCCGCCGCAGCGCCTCAACCTCGTCAGGGGAAAGGCCGGTCGCTTGAGATATCTGCTCGGACGTGAAGCTCATTCCCAGCATCCGCCGCGCCGTGGAGGCTATTTTTTGAACAGATCGGAGTGGGTTCCGGTACAAGAAAGAGCGAGGACGAGGACATCTTCGTACTTCCTGTAAATCAGGAGCCAATCTGGGGTGACATGGCACTCTCGATGGCCCAGCCATTGCCCTCTCAAGGCATGATCACAACAGCCCGCGGGCAACGGTCCGCCCGAAGCCAGCAGATCAATGGTTTCAGTCAGAAGAGGAATGTCGAAGCCTCTTTTAGCAAGAAGCTTCACGTCTTTTCTGAAGCGGGACGATGGCTTGATTTCATACATCGGCGAGAATGTCCGCCATCATCGCGGCAGCGCTTGAATAACCTTTTACCGATGGGTCATGAGCGATACGTTCTGATTCCTTAAGCGCGGCCAGGGTTTCCTCGTTAGGCTCAGGGTCCTCCAGTTCGTCGATGAGTTGGAGCACCCGCGCAGCATCCTGATCCGAGAGATTGCGGAAACGGCGGTACAGGGCTTTCCGTTCAGCAACTTGAGCAACGGTCATGATCATCCTCTCCTTTCGGGGAGATTATAGCAAAAGGAGCGTGGGGAATGTGAGGAAAAAGGAACGGTGCAGTTTACGGCGAGGCTCCCCTTCTTGGATTTACAATCTGTTATGAAGAGCCCGATGTCAAGAGGAGAAGAGGGAAAAGGAGCTTGACACGAGGCATGTTATTCCATTCCTGACGGCATCCAGGGGAAGCCCCGACTTGCAAGTTCCGGCATTGGCCACTCTGTTATTCGTGGATCAGGATTGCTCCTGCCTGCAGGTTAATGGGTCCGCCGTGAGCCCTGCTGTCTAAGTGCGTGGTTCACAAGGTTGCTCCTGTGCCGACATAGTTTGCATCGCAGATGGCTTGAACCTTCAAGCAGACGGTACTTCTTGTGCGTAAGTTTGACTCTCCACCCCCCCCTTTGGAGAGCCTTCCGGGGGCCTAAAGCGCAGGCGCCCCCTCAGTGGGAGCGCCTGGCCAATCACATCCTTGGGCTTCGCGGTCAGCCTCACGGCTGCGCCCGTCGCAACGCCTCAACTTCGTCAGGGGAGAGGCCGGTCGCCTGGGATATTTGTTCGGACGTGAAGCTCATGCCCAGCATCCGCCGCGCCGTCGAGGCGATGCCATCCGACCGCCCCTCGTTCAGGCCCCTGGCCAGCCCTCTGGCCTCGCCCTCGGCGCGGGCAACTCGACGGATCGTTTCGTCGCGCGTCATCTCGT
>NZ_DBHLDX010000066.1:0-10285 GCF_057312375.1 Fretibacterium sp. | reverse complement strand
TGTGCTCGACGCCGTTCACCCTGAGCCGAACGCGAAAGGACGGCGCGTGGGAGGGTCCGGTGACGGAGACCAGCTCGTAGGTCGGCAGGGGGATCCTGCGGGCCTGAAGCCACGTCTGAAGCCTCGACTTGGGGCTGACGTCAGTCTCGGCCCGCACCTCCGCCTCCTGCAGGAACAGCCGTCCGATGACGCCCTCCGCCGCCTGGACGCCGCCGTCCAGGCAGACCGCGCCCAGGAGGGCCTCCACGGCGTCCTCGCACATCGAGGCGGGAAGCGCCTCGTCCCTCACGGAGTGCCCGTGCAGGATCAGGGACGGAAGGTTCAGCTCCCTCGCGCGGTCCAGGAGGGAGCGGCCGCAGACGAGCTCCGCGCGCTTCTGCGTCAGGTCGCCCTCGCTGGCCTCCGGATAGAGCCGGTAGAGGGCGCGGGCCACGACGAAGCCCAGCACGGAGTCCCCCAGGAACTCCAGCCGCTCGTTGCTGACGGCCAGCCCATGCTCGTTGGCGAATGAGGCGTGGCACAGCGCTTCCTCCAGAAGCCCCTCGTCGCGAAAGGAGTACCCCAGGGCGGACTGCAGCGCCGCGAGGTCGCGCCCCTCTACGCGCGCCCTCTCCTGCTCGGAGAGGGCGGCGTCAAGGATATCCCTCAGGAGCGCGCTCTCCGGCATCATTCGCAGCGCTGAAACGCCAGGACGCCGTTGTGCCCGCCAAAGCCGAAGCTGTTCACCAGAAGCCGGTCCACCTTCCGCTCGACGCCCTTGCCCGTGGACAGGGTGATGTCGCACTCCGGGTCCGGCGTCGTGTAGTTCAGGGTCGGGTGGATGTAGTTCTCCTCGATGGCCTGCAGGGAGGCGATGACCTCAAGGCCTCCCGCCGCGCCGAGGCAGTGGCCGATCATGGACTTCGTGGACGTCACCGTCACGTCCTTCGCGCGCTCTCCAAAGACCTTGTGGATCATGAAGGACTCCATCTTGTCGTTCAGTCCCGTGGAGGTGCCGTGCGCGTTGACGTAGTCCACCTGCTCCGGCTGCCAGCCCGCCATCTTCATGGCCTGCCGCGTGGCGTAGGCAGCGCCCTCCGCCTCGGGGTCCGGCGCCGTGATGTGACCGGCGTCACAGGAGGTGCCGTAGCCCACGAGTTCGCCGTAGATGTGAGCGCCACGGGCCTTTGCGTGTTCCAGCTCCTCCAGCACCACGACTCCGGCTCCCTCCCCCATCACGAAGCCGTCCCGGTCCTTGTCGAAGGGGCGGCTGGCCGTTTCCGGGGAATCCATACGGGTGGAGAGGGCCTTCATCGCGGCAAAGCCCGCGATGCTGATGGTGCGCAGCGCGGCCTCCGTCCCTCCTGCGATGATCACGTCCGCGTCGTCGCGCACGATGGTGTGGTAGGCCTCCCCCATGCTGTGCAGCGACGTGGCGCAGGCCGTGACGACGCACAGGTTTGGCCCCTTTGCGCCCAGGACGATCGCCACGTAGGCCGTGGACATGTTGCTGATCATCATGGGGATGAAGTAGGGGCTGACCCGTCGGGACCCCTTGGTCAGCATGGTGTTGAAGTTGTTGAAGGACGTTTCGATCCCGCCCTGGCCGGTGCCGATGTAGACGCCGAGGCGATAGGGGTCCATGGCACTCGTGTCCAGCTTCGCGTCCTCCACGGCCATCATGGCCGCGGCCACGGCGAACTGGATGACGCGGTCGGACCGTTTGGCCTCCTTGCCCGGCATCCAGCGGGTGGGATCGAAGTCCTTGATCTCGGCACCAAACGTCACAGGACAGTCCCCCAGGTCGAACGTCGTGATGGGGCCGATGCCGTTCTTCCCCTCCCGAAGCGCCTTCCAGTAGGCGTCCTTACCCAGGGCGATGGGGCTGACGGGACCGAGGCCCGTCACGACCACTCTTCTCGTTGCGCTCATTGCGCGATCACTCCTGCTCTATGCTCGATATTCTTCCGTGCCTGCGCTGTTCCCAGCCGGGGAAGCTGTCTTCTTCGCCAGGCCCCTCGTGGGGCCGTCAATGGACACGAAGGGGGAAGGACTTCGCCCTCCCCCCTCCGACACAAAAGGCCTACTCCTCGACGCCGATCTTGCTCAGCGTGTAATTCATAGCCTCGCCGACCGAGGTCAGCTTCTCGGCGTCCTCATCGGGGATCTCGATATCGAACTCCTCCTCGATGCCCATGATCAGCTCCACAATATCCAGGGAGTCCGCCCCGAGGTCCTCGACAAACGTCGCCTCCGGAACGATCTGATCCTCCTCAACATCCAGGCGGTCCGTGATGATCTCCTTCAGCCTGGCCAGAACTTCTTCCTTCTTCATCCAGCTCACCTCCCCCCGTAAAACCGTTTGTTGTATATCTAACACATCGTCATGCCGCCGTCAACTGCCAAAACCTGCCCCGTGATGTATGAGCTTCCCTCCGAGGCAAAAAACGCGGCGGCACGGGCCACATCTTCGGGCGTCCCGATGGTCCCCATGGGGATCTGTGCAGCGATCGCGACCTTGACGTCCTCCTTCAGGACCGCCGTCATGCTGGTGTCGATAAAGCCCGGCGCGATGGCGTTGACCGTGATGCCGCGCGCGGCGTACTCCCGCGCTACGGACTTCGTGAAGCCGATGATCCCCGCCTTCGAGGCGCTGTAGTTCGCCTGTCCTGCATTGCCGATGAGCCCCACCACCGAGGCCAGGTTGACGATGCGGCCCCAGCGAGCCCGCGCCATGTCGCGGACGGCCTCCTTCGTGCAGTAGAACACCGAGCTCAGGTTCGCCGCGATCACGGCGTCCCAGTCATCGGGCTTCATCCGGACCAGGAGCCCGTCGCGGGTGATGCCGGCGTTGTTCACCAGCACCTCGACGGGGCCCATGGCCTCCCGGACGGCCTTGAACAGTGCCTCCGCCTGAGAGCGGTCCGAAACGTCCGCGCCGAAGGTTTCCGCGTGGACGCCCAGGGCGGACGCCGCGCGGGCGGTTTCGTCCGCCGCGTCGGCGCTCTTTGCGTAGTTCACCGCCACGTCACAGCCGTTCCGCGCAAGCTCCAAGACGATGGCACGGCCGATGCCCCGGCCCCCTCCTGTGACGAGGGCCACCCGGCGCGCCATCACGCGCCCTCCCGCAGGGCCGTGGCCATGGCTTCGAGCGACTCCGGATCGCCGGCCGCCATCTGCTTCATGCCCTTGCGACAGCGCTTGATCAGCCCGCAGAGGACCTCGCCGGGCCCCAGCTCCAGGAACGTGTCCACGCCGTAATCCGCCATGTAGAGCACGGAGCTCTCCCACAGCACGGGGCTGAAGGTCTGCTCGTAAAGCGCGTCCCGAATCTCCTCAGCCGAAACGACGGCGCTCGCGCTGACGTTGGCCACGATGGGCCACTTCGGTTCCGCCCAGGAACAGCGCTCGAACTCCTCCTTCAGCTTCTCCGCCGCGGGGAGCATCAGGCGGCTGTGGAAGGGCGCGCTGACGTTCAGCATCACGGTCTTTCGGGCCCCCTTCGCCTTGGCGGCGGCAGCGGCCTTCTCCACGAACTCCTTGACGCCGGAGATCACTACCTGCCCCGGCGAGTTGAAGTTCGCCGCCTGACACTCGCCTCCGGGCGCGGCCTCCGCGCACAGGGCCTTCACCTCGTCCGACCCCAGGCCCAGGATGGCTGCCATGGCGCCAACTCCCTCCGGAGCGGCCTCCTGCATCCACCGACCGCGCTTGTTCACCAGCCGGACGGCGTCGCGGAAGGACAGAACCCCCGCAGCAACCAGGGCCGTGTACTCGCCCAGGCTGTGCCCCGCCCCGCAGGCGGGCTTCAGCGCCACGCCCATCTCCTTCTCAAGGACGGAGAGGGCCGCGACGCTCACCGTCATGATGGCAGGCTGAGCGTTGGCCGTCAGGGTCAGTCCCCCCTCCGGCCCCTCGAAGATCAGCTTCGTCAGGTGCGTGGACAGGGCGTCGTCGGCCTCGTCAAAGACCGCCTTCGCAGAGAGGAAGGCCCTGTAGAGCTCCTGGCCCATCCCCACCTGTTGCGCCCCCTGACCGGGGAAACAAAGTGCGTACTTCATCTATATACCGCCTCCTCGCATTGCCCTGCGACGCCATGGCGCGCGGGGTAACTTGAAGTCCTTCTCTGGTTCTGCGAACCCTCTACTCCGCGCCCGCCGCGTCCCGGATGCCGTGCAGCACCCTTCGGGCCTCGTCGAACAGGCCCCGCACGATCTCCCGCGCGGGCAGGATGTCGTTTACCATCGCGGCGCTCTGGCCGGACATCAGGGAGCCCCACTCCGTGTCGCCGTCCACGACGGCCGCCCGGAGCTTACCCATCCCCAGCTTCTCGATCTCCTCCGCGGGCGCGCCCTCGGCCTCCAGCCTCTCGAATTCGGCCGTCAGCTTGTTGCGCAGGCAGCGCACGGGGTGCCCCAGGCTCTGGCCCGTGACTGCCGTGCTGCGGTCCCGCGCGTCGATCACCGCCTGCTTGTAGTTGGGGTGCACCGTACACTCCGAGCAGCAGATGAAGCGGGTGCCCAACTGAACGCCCTCCGCCCCCAGAGCGAACGCTGCAGCCACGCCGCGGCCGTCCGCAATGCCCCCCGCGGCGATGACGGGGATATTCACCGCGCTTGCGATCTGCGGCGTCAGCACCATCGTCGTCAGCTCGCCGATGTGCCCGCCGGCTTCCGTCCCCTCGGCCACGATGGCGTCCGCGCCCTGCTTCTCCGCCCGCTTCGCCTGGGCCACCGAGGCGATCACCGGGATGACGATGGTGCCCAGGGGCTTCAGCCTCTCCAGGACCTTGCCGGGGCTGCCCGCCCCCGTCGCGACGATGCGCAGGCGGTGTTTCGCCGCCAGCTCAAGGGCGTCCGGCGCCGTCGGGGACATCAGCATGATGTTGAGCCCGAAGGGCTTGTCCGTCAGGCTCTTGGCCTTCAGTATCTCCTGCTCCAGCACCTCCGCGGGCGACGCGCCGGCCGCGATGAGCCCCACACCTCCGGCGTTGCTCACGGCTGCCGCCAGGCTGGCGTTGGCCACCCAGGCCATGCCGCCCTGAATCAGTGGGTACTCCGTCCCCAGCAGCTCACAAACTCGATTGTTCCTGATCATAAAACGTCACCTCAATATTCAGCCTGGCCCTGCGCTCCCCTTGACTCCCCCTGCGGCCCCGCTCCAGTGTCCAGCTCCGCTCGAATCTGCCCCACGCCGTCCTCCTCGATGAACCGGCAGGCCGCGGAGATGGCGCCCTTGATGGCGGGCGCTCTGGAGCGGCCGTGGGCCTTGATCACGACCCCCTTCACCCCCAGAAGCGGCGTGCCGCCGTACTTTTCGTAGTTAAAGCGCGACCACAGCGACTTCACCATGGGGATCATGAAGAGCATCCCGACCTTGGGCAGGATGCGGCGCCCCATCTCCTGAGAGATGATGGACTTCGCCCCGTACATCAGCCCCTCGCCGAACTTCAGCACGACGTTCCCCATGAAGCCGTCGCAGACGACGACGTCCGACCGACCCCAGGCGATGTCGTCGCCCTCCGTGTACCCCATGAAGTTCAGTCGGCTCTTCGACAGGAGCTCCCGCGCCCCGGAAACGGACTCGTCCCCCTTGATCTCCTCCGTGCCGTTCGACAGAAGCCGGACCTCAGGGGCCTTCACCTTCATGATCCTCTGCGCGTACACGCTGCCCATCAGCGCGAACTGATAGAGGTTCACGGGCTTGCAGCGCACCGTGGCGCCCACGTCCAGCAGGAAGGTCCAGCGCTCGATGGTGGGCAGCGGCGCCCCAAGCGCCGGCCGGTCGATCCCCGGCAGGCGCCCCACCACCAGCACGCCCCCCGCCACGATGGCCCCCGTGTTGCCGGCGGAAACGCAGCCCTGCGCCTCCCCGCTCCGCACCATCTCCATGGCGACCCGCAGGCTCGAGTTCCGCTTGCTGCGGATGGCCGCCGAGGGGTGCTCGTCCATCCCGATCACCTCATCGGCGTGCCGGATACTCATCCGCGACCGCACCGCCGCAGGGGAGGCATCCACCAGAGGAAGCAGCTTCTCCCGATCCCCCGTCAGGACGACCTCCAGGTCATCGAACTCCGCGCAGGCCTGGGCTGCCCCCTCGCATATCGCCTGAGGGGCGTTGTCCCCCCCCATCGCGTCCACTGCTATGGTCATCTTCTTCATTCAGGAATTGTCCTCTCAAGCTGTCTGGCCGCTCCGCGGGGCGAACGCCGTCCCCGGACGCTCATCTCAACACCTCAACGATGAAGCGGCCGACGAAGATCTCCTTGTCACCCACCCGGGTGCGGACGCTGACGATGCGGCGTCCCTCGCGGTTCACCCCCACCTTCGCGCGGGCGATGAGCGTGTCGCCCACGTGGGCGTGCCCCTTGTACTCACCTCGCATTGAGTCCACGATGACGACCGCGGACTCGATGACCGCCACGGCGATGGAGCTGGCCTGAGAATAGATGTAGTGGTCCCAAACGATGTTCGTGAAGCGAAAGGCCATGTCCCGCGCCGTGCGCAGGACGGACAGGGCCCACCGGTTCGGCTCAAGCTCCAGGAGGTCGCCCACGATCTCGCTCGGGTTGAGGGAGCGAAGCCGGCTGCTCGCCCGTTCCGCCATGGAGCGCACGCGCTTCCGCAGCTCCGGCACCCCCATCATGGCGCGGTCCAGGCGTACCGTACCCAGGCTCACGCCAAGGGACGCGGCCAGCTCCTGATCCGTGGTCATGGGGTCGGCCTCCAGGATCGCCGAAAGACGCTCCTGCCGAAGCTTCCTTGACGTTTCTGCCGTTCTCCCGGAACCGATCGCAAACACCTCCCCCTTCGCAACGCCGTCCATCCATCCTGGAATGGTCCGCAGACCACTCCGTAATTTAGCACCTGGTACTAACATCTGCTTTTAAAAGAAGTATAGGGGGTACGTCCTACGGCGTCAAGGGGGGAGTTCATCCCTCAATCTACAGGTTGAGCGATACCTCACACTCCATTTTTCACCCTGTCAAATTAGCGCATACAATACTCACGGTGCTTTTCCTGCAATTTGTTGACGAGCAACCTATTATCCACCTCTACATGATGTACAGTAGATACAAACAAATCTTCAAACAGCGTTTCTAACTCGTGCTTAAGTAGTAACTTATATTCATCAATGACGATCATATTTGAAGGAATATTTATATAGCTAATCATAGTATCTTCCTTCGTGCGTATCAAAACCGTCGCACTACATTTTTTTTCTTTCCTGCATTGCATAGCAAATCTACTGCCTCATGAAAACTTTCCTCCGGTTTCTGAATCTTCACTGCCACTGGAGCACCCTGATAATATTTTTTCAAAAATCCATCAATCCCTTTACTTCTTTGTACAATCGCACAACCAAATTGCTCCAATATTATAGTTTCAAAATTACTTTTAGTTTTATATGAAGCCTCTCCCAATTTTAATAATCTGGATTCCGTTTTATAAGGATTTTCTAATCGCCTTTCAGCTATCTTTACCGCCTCATGGTTAATATCAATTCCTATTCCTTTCCTTTTAGCTAATTCAGCAGCCACTAACGTTGTTCCACTGCCGCAAAAAGGATCTAGGGCGTGTCATCAAATAAGCCATACTACAATAGCAGCTAGATAAACAGCGCCCAGGAAATGAACAGCTCTCTTGTCGTATCGTGTTGCTATTGCTCGATATTGTTTCAAGCGTGCAAAAAAGTTCTCAATCAAATGACGGGCTCCGTAAAGGTCTTTATCCCGCTCATCGAAAATACGCGGTTCTTTTGCATTGCTCTTAGACGGGATAATAGCTTTCTTCCCAGACTTCTCCAGGAGGCCGATAACCCGTTCTTGTGCATCGTAACCCTTATCCGCGATTACCGTTTCCGCCCCTACTTCGGGCAGAAGCTGGTCCGCTCCTGTAAGATCATGAGCCTGGCCAGGCGTCAGTAAAAAGCTTGTGGGGTTTCCCAGTGCATCAACCGTCGCATGAATTTTGGTGCTGAGACCTCCACGGCTGCGACCAATGGCTTCCTCGTCCGGGCTGCTTTTTTTTTGCCCCCGCGCTATGCTGATGAGCGCGGACAATGGTCGAATCAATCATGGCATATTCGTTGTCGGCGTCTTCCGCCAGCGTCTCGAAGATACGTTTCCAGACCCCGCTCTTGCACCACCGGGAGAAGCGAGTGTGGACGACGCGAAAATCTCCGAAACGTTCAGGAAGATCTCGCCATGGGATTCCGGCACGGTAACGGAATAAGACCGCTTCAACAAAAAGGCGGTTATCCTTGCCGTTGGCACCAACATAGCCGGGTTGTCCCGGCAGAAAATCCTTGATGCGTTCCCATTGGTCATCCCGCAAAGCGTAACGGCGTGTCATCTGAGTGCTTTTCTCCCCTGACAATTATAAGTTCACCTAACTTCAACCTCAGCTCTACTTTACTGTCTCTATCCAAATTTTGTCAATCGATGACACGCCCTAGACAATTCCGCGCTTCATAAACTCCCGATAAAAGCATAAACAACCTTGCCCTTGCCATCGTAATAAGAAGCCCTCTCCTCTGGAGCGTTGAAAAAATTATCATACATTATTACCTTTGCTTCAAACTTCTCCTTAATTTCATCCTGATATCGCAGAACTTCGTCACGGCCCAAATCATCAGAAAAATATAAAGCAAGTTTTTCCGTATCAAAACACAGATAATACCGATCACTTTTTACCAACGGATACACCACCCCCAGCTCCCACAATCTCTGGCCCCTACAGTTATAAGAAGATACGACACTTGACCAGGAACGGTCAGCCACTTCGTCCAGAAATATCTTTTGATCGAAGGAAACGCCTGCAAATGCGTCTTTACAACGCCTGAAATTGACCTGTCTTGAACGATAAAGAATTATGGCTTCCCTACATAACTCAGACGGATGATAATAAAACGAAAAACGAATCCTAGTATCAAGACTAAGACCTACCACAAACAGAGATGCCGCTGCGAACGCTATGGCCCTTCTCTTAGGCCTCGGAGTATTTGAAGGAGGAACAGACCAAAAAACTACGGTCAAGACCGGAAAGAACGAAAGAGAAAGCGCTCCCCCTATATATCCCCCCGGGCGCAGGGATTCATCAGCAGTTCCCCATAAGCACACCAGAGCCACAACGGATAGGACCACAAGCAAGCACTTTGCTATAGAAAAACTCTTTTTACTGGTGCTGAAACAAGCAAGAACAAAGGTACCCAATGAAACAAGCACCCCGACCCAGTAGGTTGCATACGCCGCTTTTATCCATGGTATGCTTTCATGATAGCGCTGCATGAACTCACAGCGCTCGATAAAAGCATCCAGGGGGATGGACAGTGCCACAACAAAAAACGCCAAAAACGTCATGGCAGAAAAAATTTTGTTCCTGATTGAAGCGTTCCCCTCATCTGTCATTTCTCCACGCCTCCTTGATATGTTTCCGAACTCCGGTTTTGCACCATTGGGAGAAGTGAGTGTAGACCATGCGAAAATTTCGAAAACGTTCAGGAATATCTCGTCATGAGATTCCGGCGGTGCTTCGACGAAAAGGCGGTTATCCTTGTTGTTGACACCGACATAGCTGGGCTACCTCGGTAGAAAATTCTTGATTCGTTCCACTGGGGCATCCCGCAAGGAGTAACGGCGTGTCATCTGAGCGTTTTTCTCCCTTGACGGTATACGTTGCCCAACTTCGGCCTATGGACCATCTTACTGTCTTTATCCTAACTTTGTCAATTGATGACACGCCCTAGTCCCTAGTGTATTAGGAATTCTCACCTTGGCAGCATCAGGATATTTATGTTTTATGCACATACCAGCAACTTCTTCTAAAAAAGCTCCCGCATACTTATATAGAAAACGTCCTTTATTCTGATACAAATCAATAAGGGTACCTTCTTCATTGGTAACTCCTAATACCCTATACAACAAATAATGTGAAGTATCATCGTTTTTCATTTCTTCAATTCGTGTATCTACTTGATTTTTAAGATCATAGGCATATTTATTCGCAAGGCATTTAATTTTTTCACATATATCCATGTTTAATCTCCTTCTGAAATATCCCGATCAAAATAACCATCAATGGCCACTTTAAGGCACAGTCGAGCGTTCAGTCTCCGGTTCGTACCGCCACGGAACCACGCAGACAATTTTTCACCCTGAGCCTGGGGCCCGTGTGCGGGGTCCCATGCTGCCATCCACGTAAAAGACAGTTCCCACTGCAAAGTACCTTCAATCAATAGCCTAAAACTCCTTTTTTACTACCATGAGCCGTCGGGAGCTCCGCCAAAGACCACGGACAGCAGAGCG
>NZ_DBHLDX010000065.1:0-10595 GCF_057312375.1 Fretibacterium sp. | reverse complement strand
GAGGACGCGCTGGCGAGTCAGGGCAAAGCGTCTTCCGAATCGTCCGCGGAGCTTGTGGCCCGCGAGGCGGCGCTGAAGGAGAAGGAGGCCGCCCTCGCCGCGCGGGAAGCCGAGTTGCAGAAGAAGGATCAGGCCTCCTCCGAGTCGTCCGCAGAGCTTGCGGCGCGGGAAGCGGACCTGAAGCAGAAGGAAGCGGCCATTGCGGACAAGCGCGAGGCCGAGCTTGCGGCCCGCGAAGCCGAGCTCCAGAAGAAGGAGGCCCTTCTGGCGGAAAAGCATCAAGCGGACCTCGAGGCACGGGAGGCCGAGCTGAAGAAGAAGGAAGCTGCTCTGAGCGAAAAGGAGTCGGCCCTTCAGAGCAAGGAAATCGCCCTGATGGACAAGTCCCCCGTCGTCGCACAGGCGGAAGTCGCCGTGCCCGACGTCAACGGGCCGGGTGCGGTCGTCGTCAAGACGGAAAACGGCCTGATGAACTGGACGGAGAACTACATCGAGGCCACGGGCATGGCGGTGGCGCCCACGGGAAAGAAGGGCGCCCAGGGCAAGGCGCTGGCGCGCAGGGGCGCGACCCTGGACCTTCAGCGCAACCTGCTGGAGTTCATGAAGGGCGTTCGGATCGACGGACAGACCACGATGAACGACTTCATGGCGGAGGACCGCGTGCGCTCCGAGATCTCCGGCATCATCAAGAACGTGGAGGTCATGCGCGGCGAGTGGGACGGCGAGGCCTATACGGTCACCGGCCGGATCAAACTGCCCCCGGTCCGGGCCGTCGTCGCACCGAAGATCCCGGCGGACAAGTCCTATAAGGAACCCAAACCCAAGAAGTCCGCGGGGCGCTACACGGGCCTCGTCATCGACGCCCGCCACCTTCCGCTGGTCCCCTCGATGAGCTTCCGCGTCCTCGACGAGTCGGGCAAGCCGGTGTACGGCATGGCGTTCGTGGATCAGGACCGCTTCCTCCAGTCGGGGCTCTGCGCCTACTACAACAACATCAACTACGCGAAGGGCGAGGTTCACGTCGCCAGCAACCCGATCGTCACCAAGGCAGTCAAGCTGAAGAACGGGAATGTGGACATCGTCATCCCGAACTCGGCTGCCGCAAAGGTCCGCGGCAGCTCCTACGACTTCCGCAAGGACTGCAAAGTGATCGTGGTTTCCAAGTAGGCGGCGTCCCATGCGAGAGCGATCGACACGAAATGCGTTTCAGCCCCTCCCCTTCGGAGGGGCTTTCAGGAGGGCGGCGCTCACGGCACTGTGCCTCGTCCTGACGCTGGGCGCAGCCACGGGGGCCTGGGGTGCGAAGAAGGCGGCTCCCAAGCCTCCGGTCGGAAAGCTCATCACGGTGGAGGCGGAGGGGTACGCCCCCATCGTCGACGGGGCGAAGAACAAGGCCCGCGAGGAGGCCAAGCGCTCCCTCCAACGCGACGCGCTGGAGAAGGCCCTTGGCGCCTACGTCACTGGCATCACGGAGATGAAGGACTTCGAGGTGGTGAAGGACAAGGTCTTCTCCCAGTCCCAGGGCCTCGTCAAGCGGATGGATATCTTGAAGGAGTGGGAGGACGCCGACGGCCTGCTCCACCTGTCCGCCTCCTGCGACGTAGCGGAGGCCGCGCTGGACGGGGTGCTGGGTCCGGTGGTCATCGACGCGCTGGGGAACCCCCGCATCATGGTTCTACTGGACGAGCGGATCGGCGACAAGCCCTCCTTCCTCTCCACCGCGGAGAGCGAGGTGTTGCGGGTCTTCGAGAAGGCGGGGTACCTGCTGGTCGACCCAACCCAGGCAGGGGCGCTGAAGGAGATCGACCTGGCCGCAGCGCGGAGCGCGGGGGACCCGGAAAAGCTACGGGAGATCGCCCGTAACTTCCAGGCGGACGTCCTGATCTACGGCAAGGCCTACGCCAGCGCCTACGCGGACCAGAAAGTGAGCGGCGTCCGCATCTATGGAGTGCGCAGCACGGTACAGCTCAAGGCGGTGCTGTCCGCTTCAGCCTATCAGTTGGGCTCCGACACCTACGAGGAAAAGCAGAAGGGGACCTCCGTCGAGGACGGCGCGATCCGGGGCCTGAAGCCGACGGCGAGCCGCGCGGGCAAGAGCCTGGTGAACAAGATCGCCTACGCGCTGATCTCCGGCTCGGCGGGAGGCATCCCCGGACGGACGATCAAGGTCAAGCTGACCGATGTCGCCTTCAAGGAGGCGAAGGCCCTCAAGGAGGAGCTATCCGGGCTCGAGGGCGTGACGGGGGTCTATCAGCGGCAGTTCCGGAAGGGTGAGTTGGAGCTGGACGTCGTCTCGGACAAGACGGCGGAGGACCTGGCCTCGATCCTCTCGGACCGGGGCTGCGAGATCGAGGGCGTTTCGGATGCCCTCGTCGAGGGCCGAGGCATGGAGGCTCCCGCACCATGAAGAACCTGAAGCGCCGGGTGGAACGAGGGGTCCTCGCGGCCGTTCTGGCCCTTTGCCTCGCGGGAAGGGCGACGGCTCAGCTTGCCGAGCCGGTCCAGGCCTCGACGGAGGACCTGCTGCAGATGACGGAGGAGAGCCTCTACGCCGACTGGGAGGAGAACCGCGCGTTCGTCCGCGGCGTGGGGCGCGTAGTTCAGAATACGGCGCAGGGCAGGCTTCTGGCCCGTCGGGCGGCCCTGACGGACGCACGCCGGGGGCTCCTTGTGCTGCGCGGGCACATCCTCGAGGACCCCGCCCTGAGGGAGCGGACGCTGTGGCTCTCCGGCCCCGTCCCCCCGGTGCGCATCCTCTCCGAGAGGATCGAGGGCGGGCTTTACTTCATCGAGGTGGAAACGGCGCTCTCCCGCCTGCTGAACAGGAACGGCGGCGTCTACGTGGCGGGCGAGATGCAGCGATTGAAGCGTAACAGCGCCCCTGCGCGCTAGAACAATAGGGCCTGCGTTTCCTGGCCTCTGAAGGTGGGCCGAGCGGCAAGCTGAGAGCAAAGCCCGCCGCCCCTGACGGCACAGGCGAGGCCCAACGGTCGCTTCGTCAAGCGCGATTTTGTAATCAAACACTTTTCATGGAGGAGATGTCAATGGCACTGAAACATTGGAGGAGCGTTTTCGCCCTCGTTTTTGGGTTGATCTTCTGTCTGACGTCGGGGACCGCCCACGCGGTTCTGCCCAAGGGCTCGATCGCGGTGCTCTCCAAGAGCGCCTCCGCCCAAGAGGCGGCGCAGGTGGCTTCGGTATTCACACGCCAGCTGCTCGCCAAGGGGTACAAGGTAGTGGACCCCAAGAAGCTGGACGCCATACGGCGCAGCAAGGCCGCGGCTCTGGCCCTGGACGGCAACGTGGACGCAATCATGAAGTTGAGCAGGCAGTACGGGTTCAGCACTCTGATCACGGCCCAGTCGGAGGCTGGACGCCCCGTTCTGAACGAGTTCCAGCTCTACACGGGCACCTCCTCCATCGCCGTCATGGTCACGGCCTCCAACGGAAGCCAGATCTACGCCGACACCGTGGCGGGCAAGCAGGTGGGCTACACCCCGTCGGAGGCCCAGCAGAAGTCGATCGAGGCCGCAGCCGCTCTGGCCGTCAAGCGGATGACGGAATAGCCGCGGCCCAGCCCGAAGGGAAGGGAGAGGTTGACCATGAAACGAAATCGAAACCTGCGCCTGCTCGTCCTGACGGCCCTCCTCGTCGGAGCGCTCGCTGTCGGAGCGGAGGCCAGGCCGACCCTGGCGGTCCGAGAGTTCACGAACAAGGCAGGGGGCAGCGTCCCCGCCTCCGCCATCACCGAGATGATGACCACCGAGCTCTTCGAGGCGGGCCTCTTTACCCTGGTGGAGCGCGAGAAGCTGAACTACGTCGGGGAGGAAATCCGACTTGGGCAATCGGGCCTGATGGACGAGTCCACCGCCCCTGAGCTGGGGAAGATCAAGGGAGCCCGCTACTCCATGACGGGGGCCGTCACGGAGTACCACTACAAGGCCGCCGGAGGGGCCGTCCCCATCCCCGGGGTCGGCGGGGTTGGGGGCGCTTCCAACACGGCCTACGTGACCCTCGACATCCGCCTCATCGACAACCAGACGAGCGAGGTGGTCTACGCCGCCGCAGCGCAGGGGGCCTCCAACCAGACGCTGGGAGGGCTCATCACGAAATACGGCGGATTCGGGGCAGGCAAGGTCAACGGCATCCTGGCCGCGGCCACGCGCAAGGCCGTGATGAAGCACGTGGAGGCCATGAGGGACCTGAAGCTGGAGTGAGCGAGGGCCGGGACCACTAGGATATGAACCCACACAGGCAATGAGTTCAGGATGGAGCGCTTGGACGAAAAGCGGAGGTGCTTTAATTCATGAGAGTGCGTAAGAGCATTGTAGCAGCGTTGTTTGCCCTGGCCCTATTTGCCGTTCCCTGCCGGGCGCAGGAGGAGAAGGTGCGAATCGGAGTCTTCCAGTTCGAGAGCAAGACGTCGGGCGTGACGCAGCAGCAGGCCAACGCCGTGATGGACCTGATGACCCGTGCCCTGGCCAGCTCGAAGTCGATCTCGGTGATCGAGAGGGATCAGCTGGACAAGGTGGGCAAGGAGATCCGGCTGGGGCAGTCGGGGCTGGTGGACGCCGGCACGGCGGCCGAGCTGGGCCGCATCGCGGGCGTGCAGTACATCCTCCTGGGCGCGGTGACGGAGCTGAACAAGAAGGCGTCGGGAGGTGCGATCCCGCTCTTTGGCAGCATCGGCATCGCGACGGGCTCGGAGGAGGCGCAGGCCACCATTGACGTCCGCATCGTGGACACCTCGACGGCCGAGGTCAGGCTGGCGCTCTCCGAAACGGGCTACTCGTCCAACGAGACCTCCGGCTTGTACATGGGCGGCGCGGTCCTGGCGGAGGGCACCTTCGACGGGCTGGAGAGCCGCGCCATCTCGGACTCGGTGACGCGCCTGGCGGCCCGAATCCGAGGAACGCTGGGCGGAGAGAGTTCGCACGTCCTTTCGGTGGCCGACAAGGAGGCCACGATCGACATCGGCTCCTCCATGGGCGCCAAGGAAGGAGCCCTGTACCTGGTCTATGCCGACGGCAAGACGATCCTTGGCATGAACGGTGAAACCATCGGCCAGGAGCGCTTGGCCCTCGCCGTGCTGAAGGTCCGGGAGGTCGCCCCCGCGTACAGCAACTGCACGTTCGTCAAGGGCGGTAAGGCAGCCCTGGTCCGCCGTGGGGACAAGGTCGAGCCGATCAGCAACAGGATGATAAAATCTCTCAAGTACGCCAGCTCCCGTCCGTCCGCCTCCAGCGGGACCTTCGACCAGATCTTTGGGAACGCCCCTCAGGACGGATCGGCTCCCGCGGCCGAGCCGGCACCGACCGATGAAACGCCGGCCTCAAACACTCCGGAACAGCCCAAACCGGCCGACGAGCCGGCGAAGGGAGACCAAAAAGCGACCGACCAGCCGACGAAGGCAGAGCCCAAGGCGATCCCTGGCTTCGACCCGAACCAGTCCACGGACTCCAAGGTCATCGAAACCTACGCCCTTTCAGGCGGGGACAAGAACCTCCTGGGGATTATGCAGCGCAACGCCTACAACAAGTTCAAGAACGGCAAATACAAGGACGCCTATGCGGAGTTCTCGCGGGCTGCGGACGCCCATCCCACCGTCAACTACCTCTCGGCCTACTGGGCGGGGGTGTCAGCACACAAGCTGAAGAAGGAGGCCGAGGCCCTCAAGTGGATCGAAAAGGCCCTCGCGATCAATCCGGACTACCAGCCGGCTCAGGACTTCAAGGCGAACACTCTGAAGAAGTGACCCCTTGAGGGATGCATTTGTTGGGCCCTGCGCAAAAAACGCGGGGCCCGACAAATGGTCCAGGCGCCTCTGAATCGCCACCCTCGCACAGACTTGACCGTGGACTGCCGAACCGTGAACGCCAGCCGAAAGGCTCTCCGAAAAGCGCAGCCCCATGTTAAAATTTCAGGGAAGCGCTGAAGGAACCCCTTAGCTTGATGATCCTTGATTACTCTCAACAACTTTTGGAGATGAATCAGCGCTTCCTAAATTCATTTTAAGGGAGTGGGCTGTATGAACTCGATGAAGACGTTGCGTTGGACCCTCTATTTGACGGGCGTTATCCTGATCCTCCTCGGCCTTTGGAGCCTGTTCTACCCCCTGGAGGCGCTGCTCTCCCTGGCGATCTACCTGGGGATCGGCTTCTGCCTGTCCGGGATCAACTACCTCCTGCCGTGCTTCTCCCTGCGCGGCGAGGCACTCTATCCCCGCTGGTTCCTGTTCCTCGGCATCATGGACCTGATCGTGGGCGTCCTCATGCTGACGCGCATCGGACTGACGGCCTTCATGATCCCCATGGTCGTAGCGGCGTGGCTGTGCTGGATCGGCATCGTGCGCCTCGTCACCTGCATCCGCCTGCGCTCCCTTCACCTCCGCGGATGGTGGATCATGCTCCTCAGCAGTCTAGCCCTCATCGCCTGCTCGTGCGCGATGTTCCTCTCGCCCCTCGTCGGCTGGCTCTCCGTCGTGGCGATTCTGTCGTCCACGCTCATCGCAGCGGGCGCGCTGAACATCCTGGAAGGGCGCATGATCTTTCGATGAAGGCAGTCATCCCGGACGATCTCCGCTAAAAGGACGTGACGTAACGCGCGGAATGTGATATCTTCATTAAGCAGACTGAACGACAGCTTGAACGTTCATCCCCTTTACCCGCCCGGAGGCCTGTCCCCGGACGCTCGACACGGTTTGACGGACTCTTGACACCTTAAGGAGGCAAAAGCGCTATGAGCAAGGACATTGAAAAGATCGAAAAACTTCTCGGCGACGAAGCGAAGGACCTTCTGGAGCACAAGTGCAAGGCGATCCCAGCGGACATGCTGCACCTTCCGGGACCGGACTTCGTGGATGAAGTCGTGGCGGCCTCGGACCGTCCCAACCGCGTCCTGAGCTCGCTGACGACGCTCTTCAACCACGGCCGCCTGGCCGGGACGGGCTACCTCTCCATCCTTCCCGTGGACCAGGGCGTCGAGCACTCCGGCGGCGCCTCCTTCGCCCCGAACCCGATCTACTTCGACCCGGAGAACATCATCAAGCTCGCCATGGAGGCAGGCTGCAACGCCGTGGCCAGCACCCTGGGCGTGCTGGGGGCCGTGTCCCGCCGCTACGCGCACCGGATTCCCTTCCTCCTGAAGCTGAACCACAACGAGCTGCTCTCCTACCCCAACAAGGCCGACCAGATCCTCTTTGCCTCCGTGGAGCAGGCCTGCGAGCTGGGAGCGGTCGCCGTCGGCGCGACGATCTACTACGGCAGCGACGAGTCCACGCGCCAGATCCAGGAGATCGCAAAGGCCTTCCACCACGCCCACCAGCTGGGCATGGCGACGGTGTTGTGGTGCTACCTCCGCAACTCCGCCTTCAAGGTGAAAGTCGACGGCAAGACGACGGACTACCACGTTTCCGCGGACCTGACGGGCCAGGCCAACCACCTCGGCGTGACCATCGAGGCGGACATCGTCAAGCAGAAGCAGGCGGAAAACAACGGCGGATACACCGCGCTGAACTTCGGAAAGACCTCGAAGTTCGTCTACGACAAGCTGACGACGGACAACCCCATCGACCTCACCCGCTACCAGGTGCTGAACTGCTACGCAGGCCGGGCTGGCCTGATCAACTCGGGCGGCGCATCGGGCGGCGAGTCCGACCTGGCGCAGGCGGTGCGCACGGCGGTCGTCAACAAGCGCGCCGGAGGTATGGGCCTGATCCTCGGCCGCAAGGCGTTCCAGCGTCCCATGAAGGAGGGCGTCGAGATCATCCACGCGGTGCAGGACGTCTACCTCTGCAAGGACGTCACCATCGCCTAAGCAAACAGCGGACGCGGACTTCAGCGGGGCTTCTATCGGAGGCCCCGCTTTTTTGCGCCCTTCAAGCACAAAAATTCAGCAAGGAGGCTGTGGCGAAAAACCGCCCTTTACGGTTTAATATTGAAATATTGCATCGCTATGGGAATTTTCGTTTGGACACGTCCCGGACGCGCGAGGCGCAGTGAGGCCCGCAGGGAGCGAGACGTGCAATTCAAGGTGCAGAGGAGGAATTGTTATGAAGGTAAATCGCGTTCTTTTCGCAGTGGCCCTGGCGCTTCTCGCCGCGCTTCCGGCAAGCCCCGCCGCCGCCTGGCGTGGCGAGGTGGGTTGGACCTTCCGGACGGACGACGGCATCTCGAGCGGCGTGGCCGTGGCGGGCAATCTGGTCATCGTAGGGGACCGCCTGGGGAAGCTCTACGCCGTTCAAAAGGCCTCGGGCGTGCCCGTCTGGGTCTACACCGGGACGAATACCGTCGTCGGGACCCCATCCATCATGGGAGACAAGGTGATCTTCGCACAGGGAAACGGAACCGTCACGTGCCTCGCCCTTTCGACCGGCACGGTTGTGTGGCAGTACCTTCCACCGGAGGAAGGATACGCCGCCGAAACCCTTGCGGACGGCACGGCCGTCGGCGACGGCAAGGTGTACCTGGCAAAGGGAGATGGCAAACTCTACGCCATCAGCGCATCCAACGGCCGCCTCGTCTGGACCTACACGGCCGATCAGGAACTGCGCAACGCTCCGGCCTTTGACGCCGGCCTCGTCCTCCTTGGCGAGCAGAACGGCAGATTCAGCGCCATCAACCCCAAAACGGGCAAACGCGTCTGGGGCGGCGGCGCGGGGGGCGCCATCAACACCCCGGCCATGAGCGACGGTTCCGTGTTCTACTCCAGTTGGGACGGCACCGTGCAGCGCGTTCGGCTCAAGGGCGTCATCCCCCTCTGGAAGAACAGCAAACCGAACGTCGGCGAGCCCATCACCACCCCCCCAACCGTCGGCGGAGGGCGCGTCTTCGTGGGGACGGCCAACGGCAAGATCGTCGCGTTGAGCGAGGAGAACGGAGCCATCCTGTGGCAGTTCGAAACGAACGGCGGCAACGTCGCGGCGCGTCCCGTCCTCGCTGAGGGCCTGGTCTTCGCTGGAGGCGGTGATGGCGTCCTCCACGTTCTGAACGCATCCTCCGGCGCAGAGCGAGCCACCTTCACGACCGGCGAAGGCATCAACGGCACGCCGGCCTTCGACGGAGGCGTCCTCTACCTCGGCAGCGGCGACGGCACGCTCTGTGCCATCTATTGACGGACCCAAGTTTCAATCTGTTCCATGCAGGACGGCCGCGCGATCCACTTCGCGCGGCCGTCTTGTACATCACAATTTAGACCCCGCAGGCAGCGTCCCCCGCAATAAAGAGAATTTGCGAAAAAAGTGCGCAAAACCGTTATAATAGGATGATGGGAGCATGCGGAAAATTCGCTTCCGTTCGCAGCCGATGAGTGCCAGGCGGGCATGAACGGCTTTGCACTTGCCGGCACGGTGATGGAGGGATCGCACAATGAACGAAAAAAACGCCCGAGAGAAGACGAACCAACCGCTCGAAGAGATGGCGCCGGCGTCCTCCACACCCCTGCGCCGCAAGCGCGGACGTCCAAGGAAGAATCCCCTACCGGAGGCCCCGACGCCTGAGGCGCACGCTACCGCGGAATCTGCAACTACAGTAGAGCCGAGTCCGGACACGACCGCGGCAGAGCCCCCACGCCGCAAGCGCGGACGCCCAAGGAAGAACCCCCTGTCGGAGGGCCCGACACCTGAGGCGCCCGCTGCCGCGGCACCTGCTGTTACGGCAGAACCTGGCCCGGACACGACCGCGGTAGAGCCCCCGCGCCGCAAGCGTGGACGCCCAAGGAAGAACCCCCTGCCGGAAACCCCTGCGTCTGAGGCGCCCGCTGCCACGGAGCCGGAAGCTACGGTCGACCCTGCTCCGGAAACGCCCACGGCAGAGCCCCCGCGCCGCAAGCGCGGACGCCCAAGGAAGAACCCCCTGTCGGAGGGCCCGACACCTGAGGCGCCCGCTGCCACGGAGCCGGAAGCTACGGTCGACCCTGCTCCGGAAACGCCCACGGCAGAGCCCCCGCGCCGCAAGCGTGGACGTCCAAGGAAACACCCCCTGCCGGAGGCTCCTGCGCCTGAGGCAACCGCTGCCGCGGAGCCGGAGACGACGGCACAGCCAGGCCCGGAGACGGCCACAGCAGAGCCCCCGCGCCGCAAGCGCGGACGTCCAAGGAAACACCCCCTGCCGGAAGCTCCTGCGCCTGAGGCAACCGCTGCCGCGGAGCCGGAGACGACGGCAGAACCTGCCACGGAAACGACCACGGGAGAGCCCCCGCGCCGCAAGCGTGGACGTCCAAGGAAACACCCCCTGCCGGAGGCTCCTGAGGCAACCGCTGCCGCGGAGCCGGAGACGACAGAGCCTGAGCCCGCTGCCGAGGCGCCCGTCGTGGAGGCGGAGGTTCCTGTGCCCTTCACCGACGTCACGCTGAACGTCGCTCCGGAGGACGAGACGCCGGAAGAACCCGCACCGGAACTGCCCTCCGAGGTGGTGCTGGAGGCGCCAGCCTTGGAACCGGAGACGACAGAGCCTGTCGCCGAGGCATTGGACGTAGAGGCGGAAGTCCCTGTGCCCTTCGCCGACGTCGCGCTGAACGCCGCGCCGGAGGACGAGGCGCCGGTAGAGCCCGCCCCGGAACTGCCCTCCGAGGTGGTGCTGGAGGCACCGACAACAGAA
>NZ_DBHLDX010000064.1:0-10608 GCF_057312375.1 Fretibacterium sp. | reverse complement strand
CCGGAACTGGACGACGCACCGTTGGCGGACGCGGCCGACGCGGATATTCCCGCCGCGGATGCCATCGCCCCGCTCGACACGGAGACGGAAGCCGGTGTACCGGAACTGGACGACGCACCGTTGGCGGACGCGGCCGACGCGGCGTCCGTCGAGGGGACTCCGGAACTGGGCGGCACCTCAGACGAGGACACGCTGGACCTGAACGGCGTGGCGGACATGGGGTCCGACGCGGCCAACGAAGGAACCACGGAGCTGGGCGGCCTGACGGCGGACGACGTTTTGGACGTGGGCGGCGGCGATCTACCCCTGCCCGGCGAGGATGCGCCGGACGCGATCCCCGAGGTGGCGGGTACGCCAGCGGACTTTTACGCGCCTCCCGTCCCGGACGCCGCGGTGACGATCGCGCAGGAGATGGACGACGCCATCCAGCCGTAACGGCGAATCGATTTCAAACAAAGCATTGGGGGCGGACCTTGGGACCGCCCCCTCAGGTTATGCACCCTATGGCGACAGCCGGGGGGCTGTCGTGGGGGAGCCTCACCCCAAACCACAGGGTGTTACGGCTTTATCGAGGATTAAGCGCGTTATTGTGCAGGTTAAGCTGATTTTGATCCTGCACCCGCTGGGTGCAGCAGAAAACGTGCAAAGCCCGTCTTTACCACATGTTAAAAACTTTGCCTGTGGATTTGGGACGTCCACATTCCGTCCGCCACAAAGGAACTTTGCCTCACCGAACCGTCCCCTCGCCGGACGGAAAGCCCAGGCTCTTTTCCATGCGCTCGACGACGGGCACGAAGCGCTCCTGCTCCTCCTTGGGGCAGCTCAGGACAAACGACGTCCAGGCCTCCTCGTTGACGACGGCGCACTCGAAAAAGAGGCGCTCCTTCCCGTCGTCGTAGACGAGGCGGTAGCCGCCTGGGGTCGCCTCCTTCGACAGGACGTGGGAAACGTCCTCCAGTCTGGACGCCAGCATGGCCTCTCCGTCATCCCCCAGCACGTTGTAACCGCCCGACAGCGTGAGGGCGTACCGGCCATCCTTCGACGAGAGCCAGACGCCGTCGCCGTTCTCCGGCTCCTTCATCTCGCTGAAGATGTCCGGGTACTCCACGGAGTAGCCAAAGCGATCGTTCTCGTACTTCGTCCACTGGTCCGCCGCCGCGGGGACGGCCAACAAAACCGCCAAGACGCAGGCCGCCGCAAAAACCTTCCTCATGACAATTCCTCCTTATAGTAGTATTGCAATAGTGTATCCGCCCCTCAAGGAGAACGCAGAGAGCGCCGTTTACCGTCCTCATGCGTCCACACTAGCGGACGGGAGCACACTAGACGTCCGTCCGGCCCCTCTCGTAGAGCCCTGCCTCCGTCAGGACGCGGGGGACGGGCCGGTCGTGAGGCTCCATCGGGATGTCCTCCCGGACGAGGCGCTCAGGGCAGACCAGGACCGCCGAGCCGCGATAGGCAGCGAGGAATCGGTCGTAGAAGCCGCCCCCCTTTCCCAGCCTCAGCCCGGACCGGCTACAGCTCAGGCAGGGGATGACGGCAAAGTCCACCTCGTCCACCTCAACCAGGGGCGACCCCTTCACGGGCTCCGGGATGCCGTAGGCCCCTGGGACCAACCGATCCATGGCGTCGATCTGCCGCAGCTCCATCACCCCCATGCTGACGCACAGGGGCACGCAGAGCCGCTTTGCGTCGCGCAGCGCCCCCTCCAGAAACGGGCGGGTGTCGATCTCCCGCCCGGCCCCCACGAAACAAAAGACCGTCCCGGCGGACCGGTACTCCGGCAGGGCCAGCAATCGGGCGCAGATCGCCGAGCCGGCCTCCGCCCAATAGGCGTCGGGCAAGGCCTTTTCAACCTCCCGAAGCTCCTTCCGCAAGGCCTTCTTCTCTTCTTGAACGGTCAAGGTCGTATCCTCCTCACATTTTGGATCGCCATCCCCCGATCCCCCAGCCGCACCATAAGCTATGTCCACGATCCGCAAGGCGCGATTCATTATGCCACACGGCCCCGCAAAAAACGAGCGCCCCCCTGAGACACGGGGGAGCGCTCCTGGTATTCACAGCACTCACGTCATTACATCGCCAACGTGGCCGGAGTGGCGGGACCTAGGGGTAGGCCCAGGAGGTACCAGGCCACCAGCAGGAGCGTGAAGCCTGCCAGGTAGAACAGCGAGTAGGGCATGGCCAACGAGATGACCGTCCCGATGCCCACCTTCGTGTCTTCCTTCGGCTTGTACTGCTCGAGGAGCCCCAGCATCACCGGCAGGTAGTAGGAGAGGGGGGAGATGATGTTGGTGGAGGAGTCCCCGATGCGGTAGGCCACCTGCGTCAGGGCCGGGGAGAAGCCGACCCCCGCGAACATGGGAACGAAGATGGGGGCCAGGATCAGCCACTTCGCGGAGCCGCTGATCATGAAGAGGTTCAGGAAGGACACCAAAACGACGAAGATCACCAGCAGCGGGATGCCGCCCAGGTTCATGGCCTTCAGGAACTCCGCTCCCGTCACGGAAAGCACCGTGTCGAAGTGGCTCATGCGGAAGAGCGCCACAAAGAGCGAGGCCGGCAACACCACCACCATGAAACTCGTGCTGCCGATGAGCCCCTTCTGCATGAGCTTCGGAACGTCCTCCGCCCGCCGGATCACCCCGGCACCGAGGCCGTAGGCCGTCCCCACGACGAAGAACAGCCCAAAGAGCAGGGGCATGATGCTGCTGAGGAGCGGCGAGCGCGGGACGATGGCGCCCGTCTCCGGGTTGCGGAACAGGGAGCCCTCCGGGTACGTCAGCCACACGATGAGGGCCACGTAGGCGACGAGGGCCAGAAGGCTGCAGAACAGCCCCCGGTTCTCCGCCGGCGTGACGGCGTGCTCCTTCAGCGCGTTCGCATCGCGGACCGTCTCCGCGTCCCCGACCATCTTCACGATGTAGTGCTCCGTGACGTACACCGTGAGCCCCGTCAGGACCAGCGTGGCGGCGAGCATGAAGTACCAGTTCATGAGCGGGTGGACCGGAGTGCCCGGCGGGATCGTGGGCACGCCCTCGACGGCCGTGGCCGTGATGCCCGACAGCAGGGCGTCCGTCCCCGCCACGAAGAAGTTGGCCGTGAAGCCCCCCGCCCCCGCTGCGTATCCCGCCGCCACCCCCACCCAGGGGTTGCGGCCCAGCGCCTTGAACACGGCGCCGGCGATGACGGGCGTGAAGATGATGCCCGCGTCGGAGGCCAGGTTGGCGTTGATGCCGACGATGGCCACCACCGCCACCACCAGCGCCCGCGGGGCGCCCAGGATCGTCTTGCGCATCAGGGCGGAGATCATGCCAGTGTGCTCCAGCAGGCTGATGCCCAACATCATCGTCATGATGAGGCCCAGGGGGGCAAAGTTGACGTAGGTCTTGACAAAGCCCGCGAGGAACTCGCGCATGGCGGGGTATGACAGCAGGTTCACCACGGAGACGGTGGTCTCCTTGGGGGCCTCCCCCGCCTTGCCGGCCATGTACGTCACGGACAGGCCCTCCCTGCCCAGCCACCAGGACAGGCCCATCAGGATCAGCGACAACACGACGAACAGCCAAAACGGGTGCGGAAACTTGTTCCCGATCACCTCGATGCCCCGGATGAACCTCTCAAAAAAGCTGCGCTTCGGCGCGACGATCGTCTCGTCCACGTTTCTCTCCGGATTTTCCGACATTCTCTCGTACCTCCGTTCTAAACCAATTAAGGAACACCCTTCAGCCCCTCCGCGACTCCTCCGGCGGCATCCCCCCTCTCCAGCTCTCTGAGACGTCTATCGACGGCCCAGAAAGGCGACGGCGCAGGACGCGAGGAAGCGCATCCCGAAGGGGAAGCACCCCTCGTCCGGTCGGAAGCGCGTGCTGTGCAGCACTCCCGTCTCCTCCGGCCCCGCGCCGGCGGGACGGCAGCCCAGCCAGGCGAAGGCCGAGGGACGCTCGCGGGCGAAGAAGGCGAAGTCCTCCGCGCCCAGCTCCGGCCGCTCCGCCACGACGAGGTGTTCCGCCCCCATGACCTCCCGCACCGCCTCCGCGGCCAGGTCGAACATTTCGGGGTCGTTCACCAGAGGGGGGTAGCCCTTGACGTAGCGCACCTCGCAGCTGCCCCTCAGGGACCGGGCGATGCCCTCTGCCGCGCGCTCGATGAGGTCCGGCATGGCCGCCTGAACCTCCTCCCTCAGGGTGCGCACCGTCCCCTCCATCTCCACCCGGTCCGGGATGACGTTGTACCGCCATCCACCCTTGATGGTCCCGATGGTGACCACGGCCGCATCCAGGGGCGAGACGCTGCGCGAAACGACGCTCTGGAGCCCGCAGAGCACCTGCCCCGCGATCATGATGGCGTCCACGCCCTGATCCGGCGCGGACCCATGGGCCGCCCTGCCCTTCACGGTGAGGTACACCCGGTCGGAGGCCCCCATCTGAGGCCCGGACCGCAACACGACCCTCCCCGTCTCGTAGGCGGGCCAGACGTGAAGGCCGAACAGGCCATCCACGCGGGGGTCCACCAGAGCCCCGTCCGCGATCATGCCCGGCGCTCCCCCAACGGGGTTCAGCTCCTCGGCGGGCTGAAAGATGAACTTCACGTTGCCCGGCAGCGCGTCGCGCATCCCCGCGAGAACGCAGGCGGTCCCCAGCAGCATGGCCGTATGGGTGTCGTGCCCGCAGGCGTGCATGACGCCCGGAACCTCCGAGGCGTAGGGCAGCCCCGTCTCCTCCTGCATGGGAAGGGCGTCCATGTCGGCGCGCAGGCCCACCGTCGGCCCCATGTCCGCCCCGCCGCCCGTGCCCCGCAGCAGCCCCAGGACGCCGTGGCCCCCCACGCCACGCCGGACCTCAAACCCCAGCCCCTCCAGCACCCCCGCAACGAGCTCCGCCGTCCGCTCCTCGCACCGGCTCAGCTCCGGATGGCGATGGATCGCCCGGCGCCACTCCACGACCCGATCGAGGTGCCGCTGCACCTCCCGCTCGATCCTCTCATATCCCTCATACTCCGCCATAATCTATCCGCTCCTCCATCTTCGCGACGGTCCTCGCGGCCCCGCAAGGCTCCGATTTACCCTATATCTTATCATGTTATCACGCTGATTCGAGCGAGCGCTCTCCATCGGCCAAGAGCCGCATCCCGCGACAACTTCTGCCCTATCCGTACTTAGGGGTGTTGACAACACCAAAGGGGCCGCGCAGCATCCGCCGCGCGGCCCCTCTTAACGCTCTCGTTGCCCTACGCCCGGCGCCGCCTCAGGAGCGCCAGCGGAAGGAACAGCGCCACGGCCCCCAGGCCCAGCGCGCTGCAGAAGCCGCTGTCCCCGTCGTCCTCGTCCGCTGCCTCGTTGAAGGCCGCAAGGGACGTGACCGTCCCGCCCAGGTCGCCGCTCGTGAGGGTTCGGACCAACGCGTCATCCTTGAAGATCAGGACCCGGTCACCCGTCGTTGCCGCCAACACCTTGGCGCTCGCGTCCCAGACCAGCCGCCGAAGTCCGTCCTTCGGTGCGTCCGTAGAGCGCCACACCTCGACGGCGGCGTTGTCCTTCCAGTGGTAGAGCGCGTCCGCTCCGGAGGCCGTCTGCGCGATGAAGTAGATGCTGCTTCCGCCGTCCTCGCAAACCGAAACGATATCGCCATAACTGCCCGAACCGCTGACGAGGTCCGTGAGCTGTCCTCGGCTCGGCTGATAGACCTTGATTCCGCCCCCGTTCCCGTAGGCGAGGGCAAGCGTCTTCTCGTCGTCGTAGAGGGCGATGTCGGTCGCCCCGGCGCCGACGTCGAAGCTCGCATAGGGCACGAGGCGACCGTCCAGGCGGAACAGCCACCCCGACACGTCGTTTCCGGTTGCGTTCCCGGCCGTGAGGAGGGCATAGATCTCCTTGCCACGGACGCGGACGCGCTGCCCGTGGGGGCTCCCTCCGTCCGCGCTGAGCGCCAGGACGTTGCCCGTGGGCAGCAGGGTTTCCGTCCTGATCTCGACGACGTTACCGCTGTCGTAGGCCGCGGCGAACAGGCTGCGCCCGTTGTCGGATACGTCCATGTCCCGGACGCCGCGCACCCCGGGCCAGTCCGCGCTGGCTATGGGCGCGCTCCAGCCCCTGGCGGCGCTGTAGACGTAGACCGCATCCCCGGCGGTCGAGTTGGGGTGGCTGACCAGGACGTACTGGCCGCCGTCGCGCTGAAAGGCGTAGACCGCCGCGTCGGCAGGCCGCCCCGTCAGGACGGAGGGGCGCACGTCGATGCTGGCCGCGCTTGAGACTCCGATGACGCCCACCGACGCCGTGGAGCTCCCCGTCCCCACGGCCGTGTAGACCACGTTGGCTCCCGCTGTCCCAGCTGAGAACAGGAGCAGCAGCGCGGGGAGAAGTTTTCTCGCGAACCGCAAGTTCCTCAATCCAAAACCCTTTAACCTCAAGTTCCTTGACCTCCCTGATGTGCAAAGTGTGTGGCGTCACCCGCAAGGGTGCGGCGCCTTTCTCTTGAATTATAGACTATGGAAGGTCGCCCTTCATCCGCATCGCGCACATCATGGCCCAGGGCAAGCTCCCGAATCGCTGCGTCGCTGGGGAACGGGGGCTAGTGCACCCTGCGGCGCAGGGCCAGGAGCGGGAGGAGCAGCGTCAGAAGCCCCAGGTCGAGCGCGCCGCACCCGCCACCCGAACCGCTCTTGTCCTTCCCCTCGCCACCCGCCGGGCGGTCGATCACCGCGACGCTGGTGGGGGTGCCCCCCAGCTCCGCACTGCCGATCGTTTTGACGTGGCGCCCGTCCGCCTCAAGGACGGCCACCCTGTCGCCCATCACGGCGAAGACCCGATCCCGGTACGTCGTGTCGCGCACCAGCTGGCAGGCTTGGCCCGCGACTTCCTTTGCCTCGTACACCTTCACGGGGTACCGCGCGGAGCCGGTCCAGCGATAGAGGGTCAGGCTGGACCTCGCCGCCGCTCCAGCCTGCCGCTGAGCGATGAAGTAGAAGCCGCCCCTGCCGTCCTCGCAGACCGCCGACACGTCGCCCAGAGCGGTGCCGTCATCCGCGCTGACGACCTCCATGGCCAGCCAGTCCGCGTCGTCCGGGGCGTTCAGGTTCACCACCTGCACGCTGCCCGTGCCGCGACAGGCGACGGCGATCCGGCCGGCATCGATTCGCGCCATGTCCACGGCGTTCTTGCCCAGCCCCTCATACCGCACGAGCTCCTTGCTCAACGCGCTGTCCAGCCCCACGAGGACGCTGTTCGCGTAGACGTAGCCGGGGTAAGTGCCTCGTGTCGCCGTGAACAGGGCGTAGATCACGTTCCCGGCGGCGAGGACCCGCTCCGCGTGGGGGGCGTACCCGGCCGGGACGCCGGTGCAGATATAATAGCGGCCCGTGGCGGTGTAGCTTGAGGTGTTCACCTGAATGACGGCGCCTCCCTCGTGGGCGGCGGCGTACAGGTTTCCGCCGTAGGCGGCCAGGCCATGAACGTTCATGGCGTTCGTCCAGGTCCTGCTGGCGACGGGCACGTCCCAGCTGGCGGGGTCGTAGACGGTCGCCTTGTCCCCCGTGGTGCGGTCGTGCTCCAGAAAGACGTAGAGGCACTTGCCGCCCTGCGGAAACGACGCGCCCAGGGCGTCACTCCGGAGGTTGCCGACCGCCCTCCGGACCTGCAGGCCCTCGTCGATGACCCCAATGGCGCTCGTGTAGCTCGCGTCCACCGTCGTGTAGGCGACGTTCGCCGCCGCCGCGCCGCAGAGAGCCATGAACACAAGGAATACGCAAGAGAGCTTTTTCATGAACCTCACGGTAAACGACCTCCTCTGAACTCAAATTGGGGGTGTCCTTTTCGATTTTTGGAGCGCCCGCCCTCTGCTCCAGGCGGGCACACCGTCACTTCTGTCGGTCCCGGCCCCTCTCGTAGAGCGCCAGCAAGTCCAGGGCCGCCTGGGTGGCGGCCAGCTCGCCCCGCTCCACCCGCTCCTCGATCCCCGGCATCTCCGCCGCGACACCGGGGTCCTCGTAGAAGCGGCGCAGCAGGTGGTCCTCCACCATCGAGTGGACCCAGGACAGCGCCTGGCGCCGGCGGCGCTCCGCGAGGACGCCCGAGCTCCGGACGTTTTCCATGAAGTCCTCCACCATGCCCCACACCTCCGGGATGCCCTCGCGCGTCAGGGCGGAGCAGGTGCAGGCGCGGCTCGTCCAGCCCTCCGTGGAGGGGCGCAGGTAGTGTAGGAACTGCTCGTAGTCCGCGCGGGTGGTCTGGGCCTTCATCCGGTTAGCCCCGTCGGCCTTGTTCACCACGATGGCGTCCGCCAGCTCCATCACTCCCTTCTTCATCCCCTGGAGGTCGTCTCCCGCGCCCGTGATGACCAGGAGCATGAAGAAGTCCACCATGTCCCGCACCGTCACCTCGCTCTGGCCGACGCCCACCGTTTCCACCAGGACGACGTCGTACCCCGCCGCCTCGCAGAGCAGCATCGTCTCGCGGCTCTTGCGCGTGAGCCCCCCCAGCGTCCCCCCGGAGGGGGAGGGGCGGATGAAGGCGTTCTCGTTCCGGGACAGCTCCTCCATGCGCGTCTTGTCCCCCAGGATGCTGCCCCTCGTCACCGTGCTGCTGGGGTCCACCGCCAGCACCGCCACCCTGTGCCCCCGGTCGCAGAGCCACGTGCCCAGCGCCTCGATGAACGTGCTCTTGCCCGCGCCCGGAACGCCCGTGATGCCCACGCGCACGGCGCCTCCCGTCCGCGGCAGAACTGCGGAGATGACCTGACGGGCCAGGTCGAAGTGGGCCGGCGCGTTGCTCTCCACCAGCGTGATGGCGCGGGAGAGGACCGCGCGGTCGCCCTTCAGCACGCCCTCAACGTAGTCCTGAAGCGCCAGCTTCCGGCGTTTTGGAACGGGGGCAGGGGACGGCTCCGGCGCAAACGCCATGCCGTCGTGGGCGTCGGTCACGCCGCCCATGACGCGGCAGGCGAACTCGGCCCCCGCCCCTTCCGGCGTCCACTCGGGCCTAGTCGTCGACACGGCGATTGAGCTCCTCCATCACCTTTTTGGCGGAGACGGGGATGACCGTCCCGGGGCCGAAGATGGCGGCGGCACCGTGCTCGCGCAGGAAGGCGTAGTCCTGCGCCGGGATGACGCCGCCTATGACCACCATGATGTCCTCGCGTCCGCGCTTCTTCAGCTCGTCCACCAGCTGCGGGAGAAGCGTCTTGTGCCCCGCGGCCAGAGAGCTCATGCCCACGACGTGAACGTCGTTGTCCACCGCCTCTTGAGCCGTCTCCGCCGGGGTCTGGAACAGCGGGCCGATGTCCACGTCGTAGCCCATGTCGGCGAAGGCCGTGGCGATGACCTTTGCGCCCCGGTCGTGGCCGTCCTGCCCCATCTTGGCGACCATGATGCGCGGGCGGCGGCCGTGCTTCTTCTCGAAGTCGTCCGTCATCCTCCGCACCTCGTCAATGACGTCCGCGTCCTTAAACTCGCTGCTGTAGACGCCGGAGATGGAGCGGATCACCGCCTGATGGCGCCCGCAGACCTTCTCCACGGCGGCCGATATCTCGCCGAGCGACGCCCTGGCCCGCGCCGCGTCCACGGACAGCGCCAGCAGGTTGCCCTCGCCCGTTTCCGTGGCCTTCGTGATGGCGTCGAGGCACTCCTTCACCTTCTCCTGATCCCGGTTCTCCCTCAACTTCTTCAATCTCGCAATCTGCGCCTCGCGCACGGCCGTGTTGTCCACCTCAAGGATCTCAAGCGGGTCCTCCTTGTCGAGGCGGAAGCTGTTGACGCCGACGATCTCCTCCGCGCCCGAGTCGATGTGGGCCTGACGCCGGGCCGCCGCCTCCTCGATGCGCATCTTCGGAAGCCCCGTGTCGATGGCCGCAGCCATGCCCCCCAGCTCCTCGACCTCCTGGATGTGGGCCCAACTGCGCCGCAGGAGCTCGCTGGTCAGGGACTCCACGTACCATGATCCGCCCCACGGGTCGATGACCTTGCAGACCTTCGTCTCGTCCTGAATGTAGAGTTGCGTGTTGCGCGCGATGCGCGCGGAGAAGTCCGTGGGCAGCGCGATGGCCTCGTCCAGGGCGTTCGTGTGCAGCGACTGCGTGTGCCCCAGCGCCGCCGCCATGGCCTCGATGCAGGTGCGCTCCACGTTGTTGTAGGGGTCCTGCTCCGTCAGGCTCCAACCGGAGGTCTGGCTGTGGGTGCGCAGCGCCATGGATTTGGGGTTCTTCGGGTCGAAGCCCTTGACGATCTTGGCCCACAGCATGCGGGCGGCGCGCATCTTGGCGACCTCCATGAAGTAGTTCTTGCCGATGCCCCAGAAGAAGGAGAGGCGTGGGGCGAAGGCGTCGATGGTGAGCCCGGCCTTGATGCCCGTCCGCAGGTACTCCAGGCCGTCCGCCAGCGTGTAGCCCAGCTCGATGTCCGCCGTGCCCCCGGCCTCCTGGATGTGGTAGCCCGATATGCTGATGCTGTTGAACTTCGGCATGTACTGCGAGGTGTAGGCGAAGATGTCCCCGATGATGCGCATGGAGGTCTTGGGCGGGTAGATGTACGTGTTGCGCACCATGAACTCCTTCAGGATGTCGTTCTGGATCGTGCCGGACAGGACGGCCTTGTCCACGCCCTGCTCCTCCGCGGCCA
>NZ_DBHLDX010000063.1:0-10805 GCF_057312375.1 Fretibacterium sp. | reverse complement strand
GGCGCGCCCTCCGGCTCCGGGCTCGGCTCGCTTTCCTCCCTCCACGGCGCCGGTGCCGGGGGGGGCTCCGCTTCGGGCTGGGCGGTCCCCCCGAAGTCGGGCGGCATGACGCGGCTGAAGGGCGGCAGGGGAGGGGAGGACGCAGGGGGCGGGTCGAGCCGCGGGGCCGTAGGACGGAGCGTCGGGCCCTCCCGGAAGCTCCAGCCGCGCTCCATGACGGCGGCGCGGGACCCCGCGTCCGGTGCCGCCGCGCCCGCCGACGGGAACGTCAGAGGGGCTGGGGCGCCCAGCTTCCCCGCCGCCTCCCGCACGGCCTCGAACACCTCCCCCGCGTAGCGGAAGCGCACCTCCGCCTTGGCCGGGTGGATGTTGACGTCCACCAGCGACGGGTCCAGGGACAGGAACAGGGCCCAGTTCCCCGTCAGCTCCCGCGCGGCCGCGGTCACCGCCCCCTTGACGACGGGGTCGTTCACGGCGCGCCCGTTGACGAAGGCCATGACGTCGCTGCGGCCCTGCCGTGACTGCAGCCAGGCGACGAGGGACAGGTGTCCGGCCTCGGCCTCCGCCGTCTGAATGGGAGGTTCTGCGCCCCACAACCGCTCCAGGACGCGCCGGCGGTCCCCGCCCCCGTCCGTAGAGAGGACCTCGCGCCCGTCGTGCTCCAGGGCGAAGCTCACGTCCGGTCGGGCCACGGCGTACTCCCGCATGACGGAGGCCGCGCGGCGCAGCTCGCCCGACGCGCTCTTCATGAACTTGCGCCGCGCGGGGAGTTCCTTGAACAGCTCGTCTGCCTGGACGCGCGTCCCCGGTGCGCAGGCTGCGGCGACGTGCTCCGTCACGCGCCCCCCTGAGGCGCGGATCAGGCCGCCCGCCCCGCCCTCCGGCCGGCTGCGAATTTCTAGGTCCGCCACCGCGACGAGGCTGGCCAGCGCCTCGCCCCGATAGCCCAGGGTGCGGATGTTCTCCAGGTCCTCGATGCCCCGGAGCTTGCTGGTGGCGTGCGGCAGAAGCGCCAGGGGCAGGTCCTCGAAGCCGATGCCGCAGCCGTCGTCCTCCACCACGATGCGCAGCCGCCCTCCATCCCACAGGCGCACCCGCACCCGGCGCGCGCCCGCGTCCAACGCGTTCTCCACCAGCTCCTTGACGGCCGAGGCCGGACGCTCCACCACCTCGCCCGCCGCGATGCGGGTCCAGACTCCCTCCGGCAGCTCTCGAATCTCAGGCATGACTCAACGCCCTCACGCTCTTCTCCTTCAGCCGGCGAAGGGCCTCCAGCGCCTGATCCGGCGTCAGGACCTCCGCGTCCAGCTCCGCCAGCTCCTCCACCACGGCGTCCGTCTCCGGCGAGAACAGGAGGAGCTGACGCCTCAGCGCTCTCTGGGGCAGGGGGGGCGGGAGGTTCGCGCGCTCAAAGCCCTCGCGTTCGAGGAGCTCCAGGAGCTCGAAGGCCCGGCGCAGCACGGAGGGGGGCAGGCCCGCAAGCCGCGCCACCTCGATGCCGTAGGAGCGATCCGCGGGGCCGGGCGTCACCTGGTGGAGGAACAGGATCCCCGTCTTGCCCTCGGCCACGGCCATGCTGAGGTTTTTCACACCCTGAAGCTTGTCCTCCAGGTGGGTCAGCTCGTGGTAGTGTGTGGCGAAGAGCACGCGCGCCCGGCTCTCTGCCTGCAGGTGCTCCAGCACGGCCCAGGCGATGCTCATCCCGTCCCAGGTGGCCGTCCCCCGTCCCACCTCGTCCAGGATCACGAGGCTGCGGTCCGTGACGTTGTTCAGGATGTTGGCCGTTTCCAGCATCTCCACCATGAAGGTGCTGCTGCCCCGCACCAGGTCATCCCGTGCACCGATGCGCGTGAACACCCGGTCCACGAGGCCTATGACGGCGCTCTCCGCCGGGAGCCAGAGGCCCGCCTGGGCCATGATGGCGAGGAGCGCCGTCATGCGCAGCCAGGTGGACTTGCCCGCCATGTTGGGGCCGGTCAGGATGACGACGCGGGCGCCGTCGCCCCCCAGCGTCACGTCGTTGGGGACGAAGGCCGCGTCCTCCATGGCTGCCTCCAGCACCGGGTGGCGGCCCCCCCGAACGGAGAACTCCGTGGAGTCGTTCACCGTGGGGCGGACGAAGTTTCGCTCCCGCGCCACGACGGCCTCGGAAGCCAGACAGTCCAGCACGCCCAGGAGGTGCCCCGTCACCTGCAGGTCGGCGCCGGCCTGCACCACGCGCTCCGTCACCTGCTGGTACAGCTCCCCCTCGACGCGCGCGATCTCCCCTTCGCTGCGCAGCATCCGGTCCTGAAAGTCCCGAAGCTCCGCCGTGACGAAGCGCTCCGCATTGACCAGGGTCTGTCGGCGCTCGAAGTGGGGCGGCACCGTGGTCAGGCCCGTGCGCCCGACCTCCAGGTAGTAGCCGAAGGCCCGGTTGTAGCCGACCTTCAGCCGCGGCGTGGCGCAGGCCGCGCGCTCGCGCTCCAGGTAGTCCGCCAGCCAGGCCTCTCCCTTCCCCGCAGCGTCGCGCCACGAGGCCAGCTCGGAGCTGAAGGAGGACCGGATCACGGCCCCCTGTCCCAGCGCCCGCGGCAGGTCGTCCTCGAGGGCCTCCTCCAGGTATTGGCGGAGCTCCGAGGCGTCGGGGAAGGAGCGGAACAGGCCCGCCAGAGGCTCCGGGAACTCCACGGCGAGGAGGTCCGGCAGGAGGCGCAGGGTGTCGCGGACCGCGGCCAGGTCCCGCGGCGTCCCCTCGCCCAGGGCGAGGCGCGACAGGGCGCGCTCCACGTCCCGCGTCCCGGCCAGGAGGTCCTGGAGGCGGGACGACGCGGGCGCGTCGTCTGCGATAAGGCCGATGCAGGCCTGACGGCGCTCGATGGCGGCGACGTCCATCAGCGGGCGCAGCAGCCAGCCCCGCAGCGTGCGGCGCCCCATGGGGGTGCGGCAGCGGTCCAGGCAGGAGAACAGCGAGGCGCCCCCCGCCGCCGTTTCCGGGATCAGCTCCAGGTTGCGCTGGGCGGCCTCGTCGATGACCATGCGGCCCTTCACGAAGAGCGGCGTCACGCGCAGCACGTGGCGCACCGCGCTGAACTGCGTCGCGGAGAGGTAGTCCAGCACGGCCCAGGCCGGTCCCACGCAGGGGTCCTCCTCCTCGACGCCGAAGGACGCGAGGCGCGCCCCGCCCAGGGCGGAGGAGAGCCTACGGGCCGCGTTCGCCGTCTTGAAGGCCTCCGGAGCGGCGGGGCGCAGGGGCTGTCCCTCCAGAAAGCCCGGCAGGGCGCCTTCCAGGTTGGAGGGGAAGAGCACCTCCCCCGGCGCGAAGGCAGAGAGCAGCGCCGCGGCCTCCTCCTCCGGCAGCGTGCCGGCCTCAAGGCTGCCCGTTTCCACGGCCAGAAGCGCCAGCGCCACGCGTCCGTTCCGCAGGGGCAGGAGGGCGGCCAGGTGTCCCGCCTCCGTCCCCTCCTCAGGCACGTAGGTGCCGGGCGTCACGACGCGCACCACGCGCCGCTCCACCACGCCCTTCTGCGGGACCAGGCCGACCTGCTCGCAGATGGCGGCGCGGTAGCCGGCCTTGATCAGCCGGCCGAGGTAGAGGGAGAGCGCGTGGTACGGCACGCCGGCCATGGGGATCTTCTTCTCGCTGTCCCGCGCGGTCAACGCGATGTCCAGCACGGACGCGGCGACGCGGGCGTCGTCGAAGAAGAGCTCGTAGAAATCCCCCATCCGAAACAGCAGGAGCGCGTCCGAGTACTGCTCCTTGAAGGCCTTGTACTGATCCAGCCAGGGCGTCATCTTGACGTCCCCAGGGACCGCTTCCTCCCGCGCCACGGTCAGGCCCCCTCCCGCCATGCATCCTGGCCGCTCAGGCGCTCCAGCGCGTTGAGCAGCTTGCCGTTCAGGTCCGGCACGTCGACCCGAAGGTCGGCCAGGAGGGTGCGCACGCGCTGCCGCTCCGTGTGCCCGGCCCAGGGGCAGGACGCATGAGCCAGCACCGGCAGGGCCAGGCGCTGCGCCTCGTCGACGATCGCGGGCTCCGTGGAGAGCACCAGGGGGCGGATCACCGTGACGCCGGCCCTCGACATGTGGACGACGGGCAGGAAGCTCCGCGCCCGCCCGGCCTGGAGCAGGTTCATGAAGAATGTTTCCGCGGCGTCGTCCATGGTGTGTCCCAGCGCCAGCCTGTTGAAGCCGTGCTGTGCGGCCCAGGAGCTCAGGACCCCGCGGCGCATGTTGGCGCAGAAGCTGCACGGGGAGCGCTCCTGGCGCTCCTGAATGATCTCCACGATGGGTTGGGCCGCCACGGCGTAGGGCACGTCCCGGGCCGCGCAGTAGGCCGCCAGCCCCCTCGTGTCCATGCCCGTCAGGCCCACGGTGCAGGCGGCCAGGTCAAAGGAAACCGGGCTGCGCCGCCGGAGGTCCGACAGCGCGTGGAGCAGGACGAGGCTGTCCTTGCCCCCCGACAGGCCCACCAGCACCCGGTCCCCCGGCTCGATCATGCGCCAGCGCGCCAGCGCGCGACCAATGCGCCTCCTCAGGGCGTGGCACAGCGGCGCGCTCCAGACCTCCTGCGCGCTCCCCCCGGCTAAAGCTTCGCGGTCCAGCTCCAAACGGCAGCAGCTCCTTCTTGAAAGAGAAATTCCCCCAGTGAAACTATGATAACACAGGTGGATTAAAGCCTCGTGGAGCGATACGCGGCGCGCTCCTCCTCCGGGACCATGCGGCCGCCGGTGCTCCAGACGACGTGGACGGAACGCCTCAGCTGCTCCTCCGTGAAGCGGTGGCAGTACATCCGCCCCGTTTCGGTCCCGAAGACGGCCTCCAGCGCGGCGTAAGCGGCGCAGGCGCTCGGCTCCATGAACAGGCCCTCGGTCCCCTCCAGCAGGCGCAGGTAATCGTAGAGCCGGCCGTCGCTGACGGTGGCGATGCCGTCCAGCATGTCCCTCATCACCCGCCCCACGAAGCCGGAGGGCCGTCCCACGGCAAGCCCGTCGGCCTGGGTGCGCCCCGTCAGGCCGACGTCCTGAACGGAGATGCCGTTCCCCTTGCCCGTGGCCATGCCCAGCAGCATGCAGGGAGCCTGAACGGGCTCGGCGAAGAAGGCGTGCACGCCGTCGCCGAAGAGCTGTTTGAAGCCGAAGGTCACGCCCCCCGGCGCGCCGCCGACGCCGCAGGGGATGTAGAGGAACAGGGGACGGTCCGTCCCCGGCGCGATGCCCAGCTCCTCCAGCTGGACCTTGGTGCGCCCGCCCGCCACGGCGTAGCCGAGGAAGAGCATCCGCGAGCTCTCGTCGTCCACGAAGAAGCTCTTGGGGTCCTCGTCCGAGAGCCGCCGTCCCTCCCGCACCGCAGCGCTGTAGTCGCCGTCGTACTCCTTGACCGTGACCCCGTGGCGGCGCAGCAGGTCCTTCTTCCAGCGGCGCGCGTCCGACGACATGTGGACGATGGCCTGGTAGCCGATGGCCGCGGACATGATGCCGATGCTCAGGCCAAGGTTCCCCGTGGAGCCCACCTGCATCTTGTACTGGGCAAAGAAGTCCCGGTGGTCCGCCAGGACGGAGTAGTCGTCGGTCGGGCGCAGGATGCCGGCCTTCAGGGCGAGCTCCTCCGTGCGGCAGAGCACTTCGTAGATGCCGCCGCGCGCCTTGACGGACCCCGCGATGGGCAGGTCGCCGTCCCGCTTCAGGAACAGGCGGCCCGGGACGGGAGCGGAGAGCGCCGCCTGCATGCGGGGCGTTTCCGTGAGGGGGGACTCGATGATGCCGTCCCCCGTTTCCGGGAAGCGGCGCTTCAGGAACGGAGCGAAGCGGCGGAGCCGCGCCGCCGCGTCCTCCACCATGGCCTCGTTCAGCGGGAAGCCGGGATCGGCCTCCGCGAAGGGCTTCACGTCCGGGTTCAGCCACAGAAAGTCCCGCGCTTCGACGAGCTCGGATGGAACGTTTCGCATTCAGATGACCTCCTCATGGGATGCTGACGATCCCGTAATCACGATGCAGAACGGGCTGCGCGCGCCAGGGAAAGGTGTCTTTCGCGCTCTGCTTCGGCTGGGTCCACGGCTTCGACCGATCTTTTGGGAAAATCATAGCACATGAGGGACGCACAGGACGAGGCTCGGGGGAGATCAGGAGGAGGGCACAGCGCAGGACGGCGGGTTCTGGCCTTTCCCGCCGCGCTATAGTACAATGCCTCATAAGAAGCGTCGGCGCAACCCGTTTCGGCGTTTCACCACAGCCGGCGGACGGGGTTGCTCTCCGCGTCTGGATAGTGTCGGCGACTGGACGTTTTTATTTTTGTTGTTGATTTTTGTTATAGAGAGAAGGGAGAACACACATGAACGAAGTGCTGCAGCAGATTGCGGACGTCGGCGTCATACCCGTCGTCACCGTAGACAACCCGAACCACGCGCTGCCCCTCGGCACGGCCCTGTTGGCGGGGGACCTGCCCGTGGCGGAGGTCACGTTCCGCACCAACGCGGCGGAGGAATCCATCCGCGTCCTGGCCTCGGAGCTGCCGGACCTCCTCGTGGGGGCGGGCACCGTGCTGACCGTGGAACAGGCTCAGAAGGCCGTTTCCGCCGGCGCGAAGTTCATCACCAGCGCGGGCTTCAACCCGGAGCTGGTGAGGTACTGCACGGAAAACGACATTCTCGTCATCCCCGGCGCCAACACGCCGACGCAGGTGGAGCAGGGGCTTCGGTCGGGGCTCTCCCTGGTGCGCTTCTTCCCCGCGGAACAGTCGGGCGGGCCGGCCATGCTGCGCGCCCTCGCGGCCCCCTACCACGCCATGCATTACATCCCCTCCGGGGGCGTGAACGCCACGAACCTTCAAGGCTACCTGGCCCTGCCCTGCGTCCTGGCTGCGGCGGGCAGCTGGATGGCGCCGCCCGACCTCATCGCCGCGGAGAGGTTCGACGACATCGCGCGGCTTTCGCGCCAGGCCGTCATCCAGGCCGTGGGCTTTGAGCTGGACCACGTGGGCATCAACGAACCGGACGCGGGCACGGCTCAGGAGGAGTCCGAGCTCATGTGCGACCTCTTCGGCTTCCCGCTTCGGCAGGGCAACAAGAGCTTCTTCGTGGGCGACGGCTTCGAGTTCATGAAGACGCCCTTCCTCGGAATGCACGGACACATCGCGCTCTCCGTCCTCAGCATGACGCGCGCCCTGGCCTTCCTCGCCCGCAAGGGCATGGGGACGCGCAGCGAAACGGAACGGCACGACGAGCGGGGGCGGCTGACCTTCGTCTACCTGGACCGCGAGATCGGGGGCTTCGCCATCCACCTGATGCAGCGGTGATGCCGACCGGGCGGATGGCCTCGCCGCTGCATCAATCCGCCACCCTGGCCCGCCCCGCGCGCTTCAGGAGCTGCGTGACGCTCGTTTCAAAGAGCGGCATGGGGTCGACGTACTGTCCCGCGAGGCACAGGCCATAGTGCAGGTGCGGGCCCGTGACGCGGCCCGAACGCCCGCTGCGCCCGACGACCTGCCCGCGCGCGATGCGCTGCCCCTCCTTCACCAGGCTCTCGTTCAGGTGAAAGAAGACGCTCACCACCCCGTTCCCCGAATCCACGTAGACGCTGCCTCCCGCGTAGTAGTGGTCGCCCACCAGGATGACCGTCCCGGCAAAGGGCGCGCGCACCGCCGTGCCCACCGCAGAGCGCAGGTCCGTCCCCGCGTGGTAGCCGCGCGGCGTACCGTTGTAGACGCGCTGGAAGCCGTAGCTGCTGGTGACCTTCATCAGGTCGAGGGGCTTTTGGGCTGGCGTCGTCCATTTGCGCTGCACCGTCATGGTCCCCTTGGCCCGCGCGGCCAGCGCGGCCTCGCGCTTGATGCGGGCCTGTTCGCCCTTCGGAGGGCTCACCATCTTCGGGCTGACCCTCAGCCGCTCCTGGGGGTACTTCCGGGCCCGCAGCACCACCTTACCCTTCACGTGGAAGCGCTGCCCGCCCTGGGTGAACTCGAACAGGATGGGGTACTCCCCCGGCTTGACATCGCGCACGTAGGAGCCCAGCAGCGCGTAGGAGATGCGCCCGTCGCCCCCCGGCTCCACGTCCAGCGATACCGTCCGCTTGAGCCACGTGACCGTCGGGGCGTCGTAGTCGGCGTCCGAGGTGATCGACACGGCGAAGGCCTGCCCCACGTCCCAACTGGTGGGGAAGGAAACGAAAGCGGCCCCCCAGGCAGGGCCTCCCCAGGTCGCGGCCACAAGGCAGAGAAGCATGGCGCATCTCAATAGGCCCCGCCATCCTGCCCCGCACCCCGTCGTCCTCGATGGGCCGCCCGACGCAGCCCCGCTGTTTTTTTTCGGACCCAACGTGCTCATTGCTCCTTGCTGTCCTCCCGGTTGAGCTCCCGCATCAGCCCGCGGATGATCGCCGTCAGGGGACGCGCGGACTTGGCCATGACAGACAGGACCTCCCGTGCCGTCAGCGGCTTCTCCGACAAGCCTGCAGCCTTGTTTGCAACGCAGGAGAGCACCGCGGTTTCGAGCCCCATGGAGTTGGCGACGATGACCTCCGGCACCGTGGACATGCCCACAAGGTCCGCCCCCATCATGCGGGCCATGCGGATCTCCGCCGGCGTTTCGTAGGACGGTCCCTTGAAGGCGGCGTAGACGCCGCGCCGCAGCTGCACGCCCGCCTCATCCGCCGCCCGGTCCAGCAGCTTCAGGAGGCGCGGGCTGTAGGCGTGGGTCAGGTCCGGAAACTGGACGTCCCAGCGCATGTCGAGGGGGCCGGCCAGGGGGTTGTCCCCCATCAGGTTGATGTGGTCCTCCACCGCCGCGATGGTGCCCGGCTCCATCTGCGCGCTGATCCCTCCGGAGGCGTTCGTCGCCACGTACTGGCGCACGCCCATCATCCTCGCCACGCGCGCCGGAAACGCCGCTCTGCGTATGGAATGGCCTTCGTAGTAGTGTATGCGCCCCTGCATCACCACCACGGGCCGGCCCTCCAGCTTCCCCAGCACCACGCACCCCGCGTGCCCCGGCGCGGTGGGCACCGGCCAGTGTGGGATGTCCTCCACGTCCACCGTACACGGGTCCTCCACCGCCTCCGCGACGGCCCCCAGCCCCGACCCCAGCACCACGGCCGTCAGCGGCTCACAATATACCCTCTGCCTCTGAAGGATGTAGAGGGCGGCGTCAAACGCACACTCATAGGAGCTCTTGTCATCCTGAACCATTCCATAACCTCCTCGTTATCTCCGTTAGGTAATATTTTGGAAGAGAAGTCCGCGGCTCCTTTCGGCTAACCCGTCAAGCGCGGGGGTGAAAGCGATCGTACTCGTCCCGCATCTCGCGGTCGAAGTGGGCGTAGACCTGCGTCGTCATGATGGAGGAGTGACCCAGCATCTCCTGCAGCGTGCGCATGTCCATGCCGCGGGCCAGAAGGTGCGTGGCGAAGCTGTGGCGCAGGATGTGGGGGTAGAGACGGGCGCGTGCGATCCCCGCCATCTCGCCGCGCCGCCGAAGGATGCGCCAGAGGTCCACGCGGCTCAGCCGGCGCCCCCGACAAGACAGGAACACGAAGGGCAGTCCCCGTCCGTTCAACTGCGGCCGCGCCGCCTCCAGGTACGTCCGCACGCTGCGGGCGGCGCCCCCAAGGAAGGGGACGACGCGCTCCTTGTCCCCCTTGCCCACCGTTCGCAGCAGGTGGGACTCGAAGTCCAGGTCCAGCACCTTCAGGCCGCAGATCTCGCTGGCCCGCAGGCCGCAGCCGTAGCCCACCTCAACGAGGGCGGCGTCGCGCACGTCCAGGGGCTTTGAGCCCCGGCAGGCCTCGAAGAGCCGCTCGATCTCCGCCTCGTTCAAGACGCGGGGCTCCAGTTGAGTTTTTTTAGGCAGCTCCGGAAGGGGAAACTCACTGTCCTCCCCGCGCTCCATCTCCACGTAGCGTCCCCAGGACCTCAGCGCCGCGATGGCCCGCTGCTGGGTGGAGCGCGCCTTCCCCTCCGCCTCCAGGCTGCGGCGGAACGCGGAAACGGCAGCCTCCTCCATCGGGTAGGGGGGCAGGGCCGCCGTCTGGCAGAAGCGCAGCCACTGACGCAGGTCGGAGGCGTAGCTCTCCGCCGTCAGGCGGCTGCGCCCGCGCTCTGCCTCAAGGTAGGTAAGGAAAGCGTCCACCAGTGCGTCGGCTTCGCGAAAGTCCATGACGTCCCTCCAGCGCGCCCGTTTGGCGCGCGTTTCCTTTCATTATACAACGCGGGCCAGGCTGCGGCCCGCGCTGCAGGGCATGAACGCAGGACAGTCGGAGCCAAGAGTGGCGAAGCGGTATCGGTCCATTAAAAGGTATCGGAAGGGAAGTTGCGTCGCCTCCAGGAAAGTGAAGGCCTTCACGCAAGGTCTTTCACCTCGCGATGACGGCCGATCCGCAGAAGTCCGGAAGGCAGACGTATCCGGCATGGTTTTCGGTGCAGAACTCCTTGACTGCCTGACGGACGCCCGGATACTCTCCGTTGTTGAAATCATGGATCATGAGGTAACCGCCCGGCGATAATCGAGGGTAAAAGAACCGAAGCCCTGCCAGGGTCGGTTGATACAGGTCAACGTCGAGGCTGGCGAAGCAAAAGCTCTCATCGATGCCATCCGCCGTGTCGGGGAACCATCCTTTTTTGACGATGCAGTTTTCTCCGTGCTCCATTTTCTCCAAGACCAGCGGAACGGATGTCTGCGAAAAATCCTGCGAGCCCGCTGAAAAATTTTTCTTCCGGTCGACGTCCGCATCGCGCCCATCAAAGCCCTCGAAGGTATCGAAGAGGTAGAGCTTTTTATCGGGCTTGGATTTACAATCTAAAAGCAACAGAAGGGGGAGAGAGGAGAAAAAAAGGCC
>NZ_DBHLDX010000062.1:0-10809 GCF_057312375.1 Fretibacterium sp. | reverse complement strand
AAGCGGGCTCCGGAACGATAGGAACAGGCGGTGTCGAAGGGGATGCCGTAGACGGCAAAGTCCAGTCCATCGGGGTCCGAAACCCGCTCCATCCGCATAAAATTGCCGACGTTGCAGAAACGGGGCGAGGCAAACGCTGTGGCCGGCTGTTTCAGTTCTCTTGCACTCATGACGTATCGACCTCCATAGGATAGGGGCCTCGAAAGCCCCAGGGCCCTGTCGCAAAGCGCGGCTTCCGGCAGAAACGATCTTCTCTATTCTTTTCGGAACAGACGCTCGACCGGAGCGATCCATCGCAGAACGGACAGGGTTATAAGATTGCTTATCAGGGAGAAGGCTTTGCAGCAGCCGGGCGGGGGCCAGAGCCGTTTTTCGGCTCAAAGGGTCAGGCCGGCGGCGTTAGCCGTCGGCCTGACCTTCGGGTTTCATCTTGCAAGCTTTCAAAGCGCATCTGCTTGCGTCGGCGGCGGGGACAGATGCGAGCCATCGGCCTTGCGCGTCGCCCTCCCTCGGACCTTCCGAAGGGGAATCGGGCCGAAACTCCGGCTGTCGCTGCTCTCCATGGCATTATCGCCCTGCAGGACGCAGCGGCCTCCCGCGACGAGGCCGACGACGCGCTTGATCATCCACACATCCCTCATGAAAGGATGAGGGGCCAGGACGACGTCCCCCACGGCCGGGGCTTCCTCCCGGTAAGCGGTCAGGTCCACCACGACCGGTTCCCCGTCCCTGAGGGTGGGGTACATGCTGTGGCCCCGGACGACGACCGTCAGCTCTTCCGGCGCCTCAGCTGGCCGTATACCAGGCAACATCCCGCCCCTTCGTGGCCCAGAAGATGCGGTGGACCTCCTTGATGCAGTCCATCAGCTCCTCGGCGTGGCTCAGGCTCACCTCGACCTTGCAGGCGGAGCAGAGCTTCGCCGCCTTCCAGAACAGGTCGTGCAGCTGAGGAAACTTCTCCAGGTGCGGCGCCTTGAAGTAGTCCGTCCAGAGGATGAGCAGCTCGGCCTTGGCGACCTGGGCCTGCTCCTCCTTGATGGCGTCATAGCGGCTGAAGCTGTTCAGGTACGCGGTGAAGGCCGCCTTGTCCTTAGGGTCGGGGCACTCCAGCGCGAGCAGCTTCTTCGTCATGGAGAGCACCGCCTCCGCCGCGATCCGCGCCGCCGCGGGATCGTACACGCCGCAGGGCCCGTCGCAGTGAGCCTCTGCAAACAAAATCTTCTCTTCCTTCATGATACTCCTCTCCCGTCGTGAGATTCTGAAAAACGTTCTCCCGCGCATCAGCCCAGCAGAGCCTCCGCCGCCGCCTTCATCGCACTCTCCGCCGCGCCGTCCGGGGCCTCGAGGCAGGTTACGGGCTCGGCCGCAATGACGGCCCCCCTGCCCTCCATGTCCTGCTTCCACGTTTCCATGAACGCGCCTCCGCCCCAGCCGTAGGACCCGAACAGGAAGACCTTCTTCCCCTTCAGGCGATCCTTCAATTCTTCGATGAGCGGAAGGATCTCCGTGTCGTTGATCTCCTCCGTGCCGGAGGCCGGAGAGCCGAACGCCCAGACGTCCGTCGCAGAGAAAGCTGCCTTGTCCACGCCCGCGGCCTCCGAGAAATAGAGCGAGCCGCCCTTCGCCTCGACCGCGCTCTTGAAGGCCTCCGCGAGGGCCTTCGTGTTTCCGGTGTTGCTGAAGTACGCCAGACCGATCGTGTTCATTACAATCTCCCCTCCCTCGATATAAAAGCAAAAAGCTACAGTACGATATGTTAGCATAGTCGAACTCAATATGCAGCCCCTCAAAGGACTGTTTTACATATCATCCGGCGCTTTTGATAATTTCGTGGGCGATCGTCAGCCGCGGGCAGCCGCACTGGCCCTGACGGACGGCCACAAAAAAACGCAAAGGCCCCCGGTTCGGGAAACCGGGGGCTCGTCTGCAAATTGTTCAGTTGACGACCTCAAGCTCCACCTCATGAGTCAGGACCTCAGCGTAGCTGAAGGAAATGGTGCTCTCCGTCGAGTTGTTGTACAGCGTGAAAAGCTTGGGATAGACGTCCGTCAAGATCCCTTCCGTTTCCTCCACCCTGTTGCGGCCCTTGGACATGCGGCAGCGCACCCGCCGCCCCTTGTAAGAAATGATTTGATCTTTTATGGATGTAAGAGTTTTTGACATAAAAAGACACTCCCTCCATTTTTACTTTTTAAAGTATAACACTGATCGTTTAAAAAAGCAAATGGAGCTAGCCCCCACATCCACAAGGCTCGATGGCTTTATTGGGGAGCAAGCCCGTCGTGCCCGGTTAAGCCGCCTCCTCACCTTGCACTCGTCCAGCGCGGCAGGAAACGCGCAAAACCTGCCTCGGTCACACGAAAATAGATGGCCCCCTCGTCGGGGGCCATCTCCTTCGCAGCGCTTCAACCTCGTCAGGGCGCGGCCTCCCCGCCGCCTCTAGGCCGTCTTGGCACAGGCGGCCAGGGACTGGCCCGTCTCGATGCACTTGGCGGGGCACTTCTGGGCGCAGAGGCCGCAGTTCGTACACTTCGCGGGGTCGATCACCGCCAGGTCCCGGTCCATGGTGATGGCCCCCACCGGGCAGACCCTGGCGCAGAGGCCACAGCCGATGCAGCCGATGGAGCACACCCGACGCACCGCAGGGCCCTTCCAGTGGGAGCCGCAGGCCACGACGACGTCCGACGTCTGCGGGATGAGCGTCAGCACGTCCTTGGGGCAGGCCGAAACGCAGGCGCCGCACCCGACGCACTGCTCCCGGTCCACCACGGGCAGGCCGTCCGGCCCCATGAAGATCGCGTCGAAGTTGCAGACCTTCGTGCAGGTGCCAAAGCCGATGCAGCCGAAGGGGCACTCGTTGGGGGAGCCGCCGGGCACCATGGCCGCCGAACGGCAGTCCGCGATGCCGCTGTAGAGGGCCTTGCGCGGGGAGCGTGCGGGGGAGCCCAGACAGCGGACGAAGGCGCGCATGGGGACGGTCTCCTCCGCCGCCACCCCCATGATCTCCGCCACCTTGGCGCTCACGGCGCTTCCGCCCACGACGCAGAGGTTGGTCCCCGCGCCCTCGTTCACCACCCCGTCGGCGTAGCTGTCGCATCCGGGGTATCCGCAGCCGCCGCAGTTGGCGCCCGGCAGCACGGCACGAATCTTCCCCACCCGCTCGTCCTGCCGCACCTGAAAGACCACGGAGGCGATGGCCAAAAGCGCTCCGAACACGGCGCCCATGACCCCCATCAGGGCCAGGGGAACGATCAGATCGTGCATGAAATTCATGGCGTTCCCTCCCCTACTTGCCCATTCCGGTGAAGCCCATGAAGGCGATGGACATCAGCCCGGCGGTGATCAGCGTCAGGGGCAATCCCCGGAGGCAGGCCGGAATGCCCTCATTCGTTTCCACGCGCTCTCGGATGCCCGCCATCAGTGCGATGGCCAACAGGAAACCCAGGGAGGACCCCAGGGCGTTGACGAGGGACTGGGCGAGCGTGTACTTCTCGCTCATGTTCAGAACCGCCACGCCCAGCACGGCGCAGTTCGTCGTGATGAGGGGCAGGAAGATGCCCAGGGCCTTGTAGAGCGTCGGGTTCAGCTTCTTCAGCACCAGCTCCACAAACTGCACCAGCGCCGCGATCACCAGGATGAAGGCCAGGGTGTAGAGGTACTCCAGGCCCAGGGGCGCCAGCAGGAAATTGTAGGTCAGCCAGGTCATGAGCGAGGCCAGCACGATGACGAACACCACCGCGGCCCCCATGCCCACCGCCGTCTTGAGCCGGCTCGACACGCCCATGAAGGGGCAGCAGCCCAGGAAGCGGGTCAGCAGGATGTTGTTGACGAAGATGGAGCTCACGAAGAGCAGAAAGAGTTCCGTCATCTTTATTCCTCCTTCTCGGCCCGGGCGCCGGGGCAGCTGCCGCTCATGGCGCAGGCGGCGCAGCCCGCAGGGGCTTCGGGAGCCGGCTCCCCGCGCCGGGCCGCAAGGCGCGCCTGAACGGCGCGGAACAGGGCCATGAAGGTGCCCAGCATCAGAAATCCGCCCGGAGCCAGGATCACCAGCAGCGCCGGCTGATAGCCTGCGGGGACGACGGACAGGCCCAGGATCGTGCCCGCCCCCAGGACCTCGCGCACCGCGCCCAGCACGGTCAGGGCGGCTGTGAAGCCCAGGCCCATGCCCAGCCCGTCGAAGATGGAGGCGATGACGCCGTTCCGGGAGGCGAAGGCCTCCGCCCGCGCCAGGATGATGCAGTTCACCACGATGAGAGGGATGAAGATGCCCAGCGCCCGATTCAGCGCCGGCGCGTAGCCCTCCATCAGGAATTGAATCACTGTGACGAAGGCCGCGATGACCACGATGAAGATCGGGATGCGTATCTCGTCCGGGACCAGCTTCCGCAGCATGGAGATGACGGCGTTGGAGGCGATCAGCACGAAGGTCGCCGCCAGCCCCATGCCGATGCCGTTCTCGACGCTCGAGGTGACGGCGATGGTGGGGCACAGGCCGATGCACTGGACGAAGGTCGGGTTCTCGGTCAGTATTCCATTCTTGATGATGCTGAGGGGATTTTGGCTCATCTGCTCTCGCCTCCCTTTAACTTCCTGCTCCAGTAGTCCTCGGCGGCGTTCACTCCCGCCGTGACGGCGGTCGAGGTGATGGTGGCGCCCGATATGGCGGATATCTCGTCCCCCGCCTCCGCGGCGCCCTTCACCACCTTCAACGGCAGGGTCGTCCGATCGTCGAACTGCCGGTAGAAGGCCGGCTCCGCGGAGTGCGCGCCGAGGCCCGGCGTCTCCGCGTGGGTCAGGATGCGGATAGCGCTGACGGAGCCATCCTCCTTCAGCCCCACCACCATGGAAATGGGGCCGCCGTAGCCCTTGGTGGAAACCGTGAGGCAGTACCCCACGCGCGCGTCTCCCTTCAGCGCCTCCTGGGCGCCGGTCACGACGATGGTCCCGTCCTCCGGCGCGACGTCCACGGCCTTGAACGTCTCCGCCTCCGGCATGACGTTCCTCAGGGCGTTGGCCTGGTCCGTCATGCGGGCCTTCAGGATGGCCGTTCGGGTGCCCCGCTCCACGCCGCCAAGGACCAACCCCGTGACGGCGGTGACGAGGAACAGCGTCCCGCCGAGGCGCAGTGCCTTGTGCAGGCTCGTCTCCTCAACTGCCGCGTTCATCTCCGCACCTCCCCCAGAATCCTGGGCTTCGTCACCCTGTCGATCAAGGGCACCGTCGCGTTCATGATCAGGATGGAATAGGACACGCCCTCTGGATAGCCCCCAAATCGGCGGATGAGGGCCGTCAGGACCCCGCAGCCCACGGCGAAGACCACCTGTCCCCGCGCCGTCATGGGGGACGTGGTGTAGTCCGTCGCCATGAAGATGGCCCCGAGGAGAAGGCCTCCCGTCAGGGCCTCCTGCAGCGGCATCATACCGCCGCCGTGCCGGAGCAGTGCGGCCAGCAGGGCCGCCGTGAGGGTGTAGACCACGGGGATGCGCCAGGAGATGACCTCCTGCCACACCAGGAACGCGCCCCCCAAGAGCAGGAGCGCCGCAGAGGTTTCGCCGATGCAGCCCCCCACGTTCCCCAGCAACAGGTCCGCCGTGGACCAGGACGGGCCGGACGCGGCAGACGCTCCCGCGCCGCTCAGCGCCTTCATCGCTGCCAGAGGCGTCGCCGTGCTGACGCCGTCCAGGGACCAGGAGGTCATGGCGACGGGCCAGGAGATCAGCATCATGGCGCGCGCGGCCAGGGCCGGGTTCATGACGTTCCCACCGATGCCGCCGAAGAACTGCTTCACCACGACGATGGCGAACACGGCGCCGCAGGCGGCCATCCACAGGGGGATGGAGGGCGGGAGGTTGTAGGCCAGCAGGAGCCCCGTGACGGCGGCGGAGAGGTCCGACACCGTGACCGTCTGCCCCGTCGCGCGCTGCCAGAGGTACTCCGCAGCCACGCTGGCGGCCACGCAGACGGCGATCACGGCCAAAGCCCTCCAGCCCATGAAGTGAACGCCCGCCACCCCGGCCGGGACCAGGGCGGCGATCACCAGACCCATGATCTTCTGCGTGGAGAGCGGCGAATGGACGTGAGGCGAGCTCGCAACCATCAACTTCAAGTCTTGTTCCGTCATCGCAGTCATTTCTTCGCCTCCGCTTTCTGCTGGGCCGCCTTGGCCGCCGCGCGCCGGCGCTCTGCCGTCACCGCGGCCTTTCCGTCGCGGCAGCCCTGGGTCAGGGGCCGCGACGCCGGGCAGACGTAGGTGCAGCAGCCGCACTCGATGCAGTTCATGCCGCCCTCGGCCTCAAAGACGCTGTAGTCGCGCCGGCGCACCAGACGATCCAGCGTGGAGGGCACGAGGTGAACGGGGCAGGCCTCGACGCAGCGCCCGCAGCGCAGACAGTTGGATTCGGGCTCCACGTGGGCCGTCCTGGCCGTCAGGGCCACGATGCCGGAGGTCCCCTTCACCACGGGCACGTCGAGGGAGCGCATGGACATGCCCATCATGGGGCCGCCCGCCAGCACCTTCACGGGGGGCTCACAGAAGCCGCCCGCCGCGTCGATCAGCTCGCGGACGGAGATGCCGAGGGGCACCAACAGGTTCTTCGGCTCCGCAATGGCGTCCCCCGTCACGGAGATGACGCGGTCCGTCACGGGAAGTCCCTCGGTCAGGGCCAGCCAGATCTGCCACACCGTCCGGGCGTTCAGGATGATGCAGCCCACGTCCGCGGGCAGCGCCCCAGGCGGGATCTCCTGCCCCGTGACGGATTCGATCAACATCTTCTCCGCGCCCTGGGGGTACTTCACCCTGTGGGGCATCACCTGGATGCGCGTGTGGTCGTGCTCCGAGAGCTCGCCCTCCATGCGGCGGATGGCCTCCGGCTTGTTGGCCTCGATGGCGATGACGCCCTTTGCCTCAGGAAAGAGGCTGAGGCACATCTCCAACCCCTCGATGATGGGCTCCGGGCGCTCCATCATCAGACGGTTGTCGCAGTTCAGGTAGGGCTCGCACTCCGCGCCGTTCACGATCACCCATCGGATGACCCGATCCTTGGGCGGCGAGAGCTTGACGTGGGTCGGGAAGCAGGCGCCTCCCATGCCCACGATGCCCGCCGCCCGGATGAGCTTGACGTACTCCTCCGGCTTCGGCCGGTGCCCCAGCTCCTCGAACAGCGTCGGCGCGTGCTCGTTCATGCCGTCGTTCTCGACGACGATGCACGGCGCCACGTTGCCGGGGATCGTCATGCGCGGCGCGACCTCCTTCACGGTGCCGGAAACGCAGGAAAAGATCGGCGCGGCAACGAAGGCGTCCGTGTCCGCGATCCTCTGGCCCACCAGCACGCGGTCCCCCTTCGCCACCAGGGGCGCGCAGGGCGCCCCAATGTGCTGGGACAGCGGGTAGACCAGCTCGCCCTTGGGCGCCAGCTGCTGAATCGCCTTCTCCGCGGTCAGCGCCTTGCCCTCAGGCGGATGCACCCCTCCAGGAAACGTCGGCAAGTTCGTCATCTTATTCCCCCCAACTGAGTCTATCCAAAACCTCCGGGTTACCGAAGTTTGGTTCTATTCGCCCACGAGGCGACGCGGCCAGATGCAGAACGGGCGGGCCTGAAGTTCAAGGCCCGCCGCCCCGTCCTGCCCTCGCGGGCAGCTTACAGCCCGCTAACCCCGCCTCCGCCGCGCGAAAAGGGCCAGAAGCGGCAGGGCCAACGCCACAGCGCTCAATCCCGCGTCACACCCGCCGCCCGAGCCGCCGCTGCTCTTTTGGCCGCGCCCCACCTTTACGTTCTTGTACCTCGTGGTCAGCAATGCATCCCCGTTCACGGCCCGCGCTCGCACGCGCAGGCTGATGACCCTGCCCTTCGGGACCTCCACGGCGGGCACCCGGATGCGCGCCGAGTCGCTGCCACCGGAGCGGATATCATGCTGAACGGGCGTGTCGTCGATCAGGACCTCCGGGGCCTGAACCTCCACGTAGTTCCCCTTGGAATCCTTGATCTGCGCCCTCTTGGCAGTTTCGTCGTACCGGCACCCCATCAGGGTGAAGGACAGGTCCACGCCGCTGGCGACGCTCTCCGAATCGAGCTGGATATAGCTTTCGGAGATGCCGGGGTCGGGGACGTCGCCGGGGATGTCGGGACTTTCCGGCTGACTCGGGTTCTGCGGTTTTTTGCCGTTGATCCTGCCAGTCACGGTCACCTTGCCCTTCACCTGGAAGACCCCCTGATAGGTCAGGTCGCCGTCCACGTAGAGGTCCCCCTCGATGACGATGCCCCCAAGGACGACCATGTCCCCAACGACGTGCACGCTGCCGCCCGCCGACACCCTGCTGGACTTCGGCCCCCTTTCGGCGGCGCTGCCGCTCGTCGTGACGCCGCCAAAGGACCTCAGCCCCCTTCCAGCCCGGATGTCCCGGCCGGCGCGGATGTCCCTCGACACCTCAAGGGCCCCGCCCGCGATGATGTCCCGGCCGGCGGAGGCGCTGCCGTTCCACACGCTGACGTCCCCGGACGCGACGATGTCCCTCGTTGCGACGGCGTCGCCCTTCAGCACGCTGATGCTTCCGTCCGTGGCGATGACGTCGGAGGACAGGCCGTCGGTGGCGACGATGCCAGGGGGCACGTCGTCCGCTCCCGGGGTCGGGGCCGACGGCAGATCCCCATGCGCCGTCTGGTAGTCCAGCGCGCCCCTGACGTCCAGCAGGCGGCCGGCCGCCACCTTACCAGCGAGGGCCGTCTGATTTTTCGCCGCCCCCTCGATCAGGGCCGTCCGGATCTGGTACGCCGTGCGCGTCGGGTCCGCGGCCTTTAGCAGGGCCGCCGCCCCAGCCACGTGGGGAGCCGCCATGGAGGTGCCATTCATGCTGACTACCAAGACATCGTTGGACAACAGCCAACCCTTCGGATCCGCCGTATCCGCGGCGCAGGCCGTGCTGAGGATGTTCACGCCCGGCGCCGCGACGTCCACGTAGGTGCCGCTGTAGTTGCTGAAGTCGTCGGCGAAGGTGAGGTCAGAGCTCACGGCCCCCACCGCGATCATGTTGTGCAGCCCCCGGTAGGAGGCGGGGTAGGCGCACTCCCCCTTCTTGTACAGGGGTTCGTTGGCCCCTGGAAGTTTCGGACCATCCTGCGGCGCCGGGACGCCGATCTCCGTCCTCTCGTTTCCAGCAGCGACGACGAGGACGACCCGGTTCATGTTGTCCAGGGCCTTGAGCACCTGCCACACCACATCGCTCCCCTGCGCTCCCGGCGCCAGAGCGGGAGCATACCACCCCAGCGAGGCGTTCAGCGCCGCCAGCTTCAGGTTCGGCCGGTCCCTCAACAATCCGATCAGGTACTCGACCCCATCGATCATCCATCCCGTCGTGCCCAGTCCGTTCTTGTCCATCGTGCGGAGGGAGATCAGCCTCACGTTCCAGTTCACGCCCACGACGCCCCTGCCGTTGTTCCCCCTGGCGCCGATGGTCCCCGCCACGTGAGTGCCGTGGCCGTTCTCGTCCTGCCACGAGGAGTTGTTCGGCAAGAAACTCCTGCTCAGGGTCTCATCCACATTCGCCAGCTCGAAGCGCTGCGCGGTCGTGTCGATGCCCGTGTCCATCACGGCCACGTAGACGTCGTCGCTCCCCGTCGCGAGGTCCCAGGCCTCAGGTGCCTTAATGGCCTTCAGCCCCCACAGGGCGGGGAAGCCGGGGTCGTTCGGCTCTCTGGCGGACGCCTGCACGACGTAGTTGGGCGACGCGGCCAGCACGTCGTCCCGTTGGAGCAGCTTCCGCACCAGTTCCTCCTCACTGGAGGAGGAGGCGCTCAGCCGCACGAAGACGCCGTTTCCCGCCTCGGAGAGGTTCGGGTAGGTTTCCTCCACGCGCGCCCCCACGGCAGCGGCAATGGAGGCCGCGCGGAACGCTTCGCGCCCCACGCGCACGGACGAGGCCGACACCCTTCCCCCCTCGCCCTTAAAGACCGCCAGGACCTCCCCTGGAACGCAGCGGGCCGCTGCGGCTCCCGTCAGGGCAAACAGCGCGGCAAGCGCCAGCGCGGAGATCAAAATCGATCGCAGTTTCCTCAAGACACAGCCTCCTTCTCAGCGTATGGGACCGTCGTCGTCTCGGACGATCACATGGCCCGGCACGACAGGACCGTCCCCGTCGTCCTCTCCATCTCCACCGTGACGTAGCGCCGCAGGAAGCGCTGGGCGAACGCCGCGCGGTCCATCGGCCGGCCCTTCTCGTCCGCAAAGGCACACTCCGCCAGCAGCGGGCAGACGTACCTCCGCCCCCCCACGGCCAGCGTGATCTGTTGACCCTCTATGCCCTCCAGGGAGCCCGTCGCCTCCCGCACCTCCAGTTGGTCCAGGGGAACGACGGTGCGCTCCCCATTCGGGCCTATGATCTCAAAGCCCGCTGCGGACGTCTCCAGCTTCGGCTCCGGCACACCGACAGGCGCGGGCTCGGCGACCTCCATGACGGCCTCGTCGCCCGAAGCGGGGAGCGCCGTTTCGGCGTCCTGCGGCGCAGCCGCCCCCTTCGCAGCAAACGACGCCGCCAGGGCAGCCGCCGCAGCGAAGCGCAGGGCAAACCCTATCTTCTTCATCGTGCGAACCTCCTCGAACTGCGACGATTGACTAACAATTAACTTCAACACTCATTATACGCCAACTCGCCGCCACCTGCGGCCCTGCTGAGAGCTCCCTTATTTTGTCCTATTATAGCGCACCCCGCTTCTCCTCACGATCCGGACGGCCGTCCGGGCTCCACCGATTGCTATAATAATATTAAGGAAGCGCTGATTAATCTTCAAAAGTTGTTGAAAGCAATCAAGGAGCATC
>NZ_DBHLDX010000061.1:0-10852 GCF_057312375.1 Fretibacterium sp. | reverse complement strand
CCCTAATGAGGCCTTTTTTCAATTTGCCTGTTGCTTTTAGCTTGACAATCTAGCCTTAAAAAAGCGAAGGGCTGCGGCTTATCCGTTTATCTCCTGGAATACGGAGCGGATCGGGCGCTTTCAAAACGGATAGACGCCTATTGCAGAGAGCACGGGTTCCTCTGGTACAACGCCGACGGGGTGGAGCTTCGATAAGATCATCGCATCTGACGAAAGCGCCCGAAGAGATTTTCCGGCGTGTCGAGAGGCAAGCCGCGGCCCATTCGCGTCTGATCTTCTGTCCGTTTTCGCCTCCCCTCTCAGAACATCTTCCGTTGCTTTCAAGCCCTTTTCACGCTTCTGGTCGCGATGTACGACGTGATGTTGTGGTCGCGCAGGTTCCCTGAGCCGTTCGTATCATCGTAGAGATGGGTCAAAATAAATCCGGCTTCCAACTGTCCGTTGATCTGCTCCTCCAGAGTGTGTGAAAACTGTATGCCGCCGTTGCTTTTCTGCATTTGTTTCAAGTGGCTGGGATGTTTTATCGGGTTAAACGGCAACACGTTGACGAGTGTTGTCTCGTCCTCGTTAAATGCATAATTGATGCCGATATCCAACCCTGACATCAGCACGCCGCCAGCCTTCAGCACCCGATAACATTCCTTCCAGATTGATTTTACGTCTTCGACATAACAATTCGAGACCGGATAAAAGATCAGATCGAAAAAATCATCTTCAAACGGCAATTTCTTCGTCATATCGGCATGGACGAGGGCGATGGCATAGCCTTCCCGCTCGGCCACGATCCTCTCGTTCTCCAACTGCTTCTCCGAATAGTCCAGGACCGAACACTCTGCACCTAAGGCCGCAAAAATCGGCATTTGTTGGCCTCCACCGCTGGCCAAGCCCAAAACCTTTTTCTCGTTGAGGTTCCCAAACCATTCGTGCGGAACGGTTTTTACGGGCGTAAGCTTTACGTTCCAACGGCCGTGGACCGCTTCAGAATATTCATCGTGACTGACGTATTGCCCCCATTCCCAGCCATTGCTCACCCACTGGTCTATGGTCTTCGCGTTGATCTCCGTGTAGTTCATAACAATACTCGCCATCCTTTTCAGGGTAGGGCATGGCCTGCGGCAGGAGTTTCTTGAAATCCGCCTGCTATAGACAAAAGCCCCCCGTCGTCGGACGGGGGACTTTCTGCGCCGCAGGGCGCGCTGTTCCGTTAATGCCGCAGACGCCCTACTTCTTAGGTTCCGCGTCCTGGTCGCCGAAGCCCACGGTCTTGAGCCAGTCCGTCGGGTAGCCCAGAGGCTCCATCGTGTCGGCGGTGATCCTGTAGCCGTCGTTGTACTTGCCCACAAGCGTCCAGGCCAGCGTCCACCAGTCCCGATCCACCAACTTCATGTTGTCGTTCACGTGCTTCGTGATCATCTCGGAGGCCTTCTTGGGGTCCTTCTTGTAGAGCTCGGCGGCCTTCTTTTCAAAGTCGGCCTGCTCGGCAAAGAACTTGCCCTCGAGGCGCTTCTGCTCGGCGCGGACATCGCCGATCATCGCAGCGAAGTTGAGGTCCGCCCAGTTGCCCACAAAGTTGAACGCCCACCAGGTGGACTTGGGATCGAACTTGACGCGGTCGCCGGTGTTGTAGGATTCGGGGACCTCCTTCGTTCCCGCGTAGATGGGCATGTAGCACGTCGTGATGGGCTGGTCCTCGCCGAACCAGGCCACGGCCGCCAGGGGCTCCGGCAGGTTGTCGCGCACCTGGCCGACAAAGCTGTAGCTGCACCGGAACAGGCTGATGCTGCGGTTCCAGTCGTTGCCCTTGCGGTCCTCAGGCTTCATGTCCTTTGTCACCGCGTAGCGCGTCGGGGTGCCGAACGGGCCGGCGGCAAGCCCCTTGGTCATGTCGAAGCGCGTGCCCTCAAGGACGTCGCGGCAGAGCGCCATCAGGTCCTGGGGCGTCACGGGCTTGTCGGGCTTCTGGAACAGCGGGTACTGCTCCGCCGCGTCCTCAGCCAGCTTCACGCTGGGGGTGAGCAGGTTGTAGGCCCGCCACTCGCGGCGCTGCTGGTAGTAGGGGGAGCCGTAGGGCTCCGGGTTGTAGAGCTTGTGGAATACGAAGGGCTCACCCTCCTTCCACCACCCCATGTCCTGAGCCACGGTCTTGACGTTCGAGGAGTACATGAAGTTGTCCTTGTCGTCGAAGTTGATCTCCGCGATGCGGGAGCGGTTGGAGCCCATGGCGTAGCTGTCGTCCGGGCACCGCACGGCCGCCCAGACCGCGCCGGGCTTGCCGCTCTCCGGCGTCCACAGGGGGCCGGGGCCGGTGATCTCAAACAGCCAGATCTCGTCCTTGTCGCCAACAGTCAGGGCCTCGCCGCCGTCGGCATAGCCGTACTTCTCCGCCAGCTCGCCCATGACCTTGATGACCTCGCGGGCTGTTGCCCCGCGCTGGAGGCCGAAGACTTCAAGCTGCTCGATCATGAACAGGCCGTTCTGACACTCGCTCTCCTCGCGTCCGCCCCAGGTGTACTCGCCCATCACGACGGACTTCTCGTTCATGATAGGGTAGCCCACGTGGAAGTAGGTGTAGGTCGTCTCCGCCTGCGGGATCTCTCCGACCTTCCTCAGCTCCTTGCCCGGCCGCGTCTGGTAACAGATGTTGTGGTAGACGGGGACCATCTCGCCCTTCTTGTGTTTGCCGCCAGGGATGACCTTCAGCCGGTGGTCGTACCAGCCGTCACAGGTGTAGGAGACGAGGACGGAGCCGTCTGCCGTCGCCTTCTTGCCCACCATCACGGACGTGCAGGCAAGCGCGGCCCCCGCCAATAGAGCGGTGAGCGCCGCAGCCAGGGCAATAACCTTGATCAATCGCATGAACAACAACCTCCTAAAAAATTTGAGATAACCAGGGCGCCGCACCTGCCGCACCCTGTCGCCGCAGGAGACGAGCCCCTGCGATGAACACAACGTAACGCACCAACTATCCAGAAGACCCGCGGCCGTATTGCGCGCCGCTGCAAAGGACCGGCAAGGCCGGCCGACCGTCCCGAATCAAACCGTCAGGGCGACAGGCTCTCCCCTGGCCCTTCCTAATCGTAAGCGACGCGGCCCAGCGGGGCCTCCGCCGGGTCGTGAAAGAAGGACCCGACCCCCTTCTCCTTCACCTCTGCGTAGCGCGGAACGCCGGTCAGCACGATCTCCCGCCCAGGCGTCATGGAGGAGAAGATGTCCAGGCACTGAAGGAACGTCGAGAGGTGGCGCCCCACTCGCACGTCAATGTGCCAGCCGTTTTCGTCGATGGGGGCGTAGAGCAGCTTGTGCTTGCCCGCCTCCACCACGAACTCGTCCTTGCCCTCCAGGACCAGTTTCTGATCGGTGACGCCCCGGATGCGGTCCAGCAGGGGCTCCGCCACTTCATAGAGCATGGACATGGCCTGGGTGTGATCCCCCACCTCGCGGTGCGACAGGCCGTGCAGCGTTTTGGGGGAGAACTCCATCCCGATGGGCACCTCGAACTCCGTGCCCGTCAGGATCATGGAGGCCATGGCCGCGATCTCCTGAGCCTTCTCGTGGGCGACGATGGTGTTCTCCACGCTGTACTCCAGCTCCGCCTCGTGGAGGTCCACCACGACGTCCACGCTCTCCGCGCGGATCATCTGCGCCAGGCCGTAGGTGGTCCGCTCCACCAGCAGGCCGTTGGGCCGGCCCGGCCAGCAGCGGTTCAGGTTACGGATGTCCATGTAGGCCAACATCTGCTTGCTAGGGTAGTGCACGTAGACCTCCGGGTCCGGCCAGGAATCCAGAGGGCTTCCGGAGCGGTCCCCAAGGCGCCAAGTCTTCTTTCCCCAGGGCGTCTTGATGTCGTAGAAGCTGGGGTAGGCCTCGCCGTTGCGCGAGTAGAGGGAACCGCTGGTGTTGGCCCGCGTCACGACGATCAGGCGTCCGGCCTCAGGCTTCGCGTTCTCCACCAGGATTTGCGCGGCCAGGTTCGCCGCGGGCTCCTCCGGGTGGGTGCCGCCGAGCAGCAGGACGCTGCCACCGGGTTTGCCGCTGTCAAGGAAATAGATGTTGCAGTCGTTGGCCGTGCCCTGCAGGGAGGGCTCGTAGAGGCTCAGCTTCTGCACCTGCGTCACTCCGGGGCCCAGCGCGACCGGTTCCTTGTAGTGCCGCATCGCGTAGAACTCGGCCCCGCTCCAAGCCGCCGCCGCCGTGCACAGGACGGCAGCCATCCCTTTGATCCACTTCAATTTTTCCATCGTCGTCGCCCCCTACTTGATGTGCAGAAAGCGCAGGACGAAGGGGATGAGGATCACGGCGTAGAGGACGGCCTCCTGCGGGTCGCGGGTCTTCTTGAAGTTCCAGGCCAAAGCGCAGGCGAAGAGGAGCGTCATGGCGTAGTAACCGTAGGTGATCACCTGATTGATCAGGATCATCAAAGCATCGTTCATCTTATACCTCCAGACGGGTTGTCCCACGGGCTACATGGCCAGCATGGAGAGCTCTTTGCTGTAGATGAGGAAGAGCGTGCAGCAGATGGCCACGAACGCCATGGGGACGAGGCACGCCGCAACGAAGTCGGAGTAGTAGCGTCCCTTGTAGTTCAGCTCCATCACCGAGGCTCTGCCGATGACGGCCGTCGGCGGCAGGCAGTCCCCCAGCGGCCACAGTACGGCCATGGCGGACATGGCCACGATGGGGTTCATGTCCTTCATGTTGAAGAGCATGATCAACGGGACGCCCAGGAGCGGGGCCACGGCGTACTGCAGGATGCCCTCCGAGATGGGAAGGATGATGAAGAGCGTCGCAAAGAGCGTCGAGAGCGGCAAGATCACGACGTGCAGCGAGATGACTCCCCGTGCTCCGGAGAGGGCCAGCACCTGGATCAGCGCGCCCACCACCACCATGATCCCCACGAGGGGCAGGAGCTTGTGGATCGTTTCGCACAGGATTTCCCACACGTCGAGCTTCACCGGCGAGAGGACCCAGACGGAGAACGCTGAGATCATGAAGATCATGGGCAGGCCCACGATGGGGAAGTCGAAGGGCCAGATGCGGCCCGCAGCCAGCAGGCCGCCGAAGACCACGAAGGGGATCAGGACCCGCAGCCAGTTCATCCCAGCCGGGGCCTCCGGCAGCCTCTCCAGGGCTTCCTCTCCCGCCGCGGCGCTGCCGCGCCCAGCGAGCCAGAACATGGAGAAGAGCGCCCCCGATATGGAGAGCACCGCCAGGGGACCGTTGAAGCCGACGTAGGGCATGTTCGCCCCTGCAGCGGCCATCATGGCCCAAAGGTTGATGGGGGGCGCAGCGGCGCTCATGGCCGCCGTCATGAAGATGGCCGCCGTCTTTCGGGTGTCGTCCACCCCCATGGCGGACAGCACGGAGCCCACCAGAGCCCCCACCGTCAGGACGCTCGTTGCCCCCGACCCGGTCAGGGCGCCTGGGATCAGCATCACGAACGTCAAGAGCAGCAGGCAGATCACGCGGCGGGCGTGAAAGGCCCTCACGATGCGGCGCACGATGAAGGCCACGCCGCCCGACTCCTTGATCAGGGCCATGAAGAACGTGGCGCTGATGAAGATCAGGCAGACGTCAAAATAGGTGAAGGTCCCCTCCACGATGTGGCGCAGGGGAAACTCGCTGAGAGCCGCCCCCCCCGTCGGCCAGGCCGCACAGTGGTACGCGGCGGCAGCGATGGCGGAGAACAGCATTGAAAGCTCCGTGGAGAGCCGAATCGCCTTCGCGATGAGGAAGGCCACGACGACGATTCCCAGGATGGTATAGGCATGAGAAAACATCAATTTTCCGGACGCCTCCTTTTTCGAGACTAAAAATTGGGGAGAGCGCAGAACGCCCGCCCCAATCGGTATCCTACTTCAGCTCCGCCAGCTTGGCGCCGATGGAGAGTGCGTCCTTTACGATGATGAGCTCCTTGCCCAGCTCCTTGGCGTAGTTCGTGAAGAACCCGTCGCTGTCGCTGTCCTGGATGATCAGGATGACGTCCGCCAAAGGCATGATCGCCTTGATGGTGGCCTCGTCCGAGGCATCCGTCCGGCGGGCCATGCCCTCGATGTGGGCCCCGATGACGAGGATGCCCTTCTCCTTCGCTGCCTTGATCAGCGCCGTGCAACGGGCGATCTCCTTGTCCACGTCCGTGCCGGCCGCGCCCATGCCCTTCATGCTGGTGCCCGTCGTCACGACGAGCGTCTTGCAGTCCATCCCCGCGAGCTCCTCCGCGGTGATCGTCTTGCTGGCCTCCGTGGGCATGACCTTGGCCTGCATGGCGGACATCTTGACCATCATGGCACCGGGGCTCTGCCCGCAGGTCGTCGCGACGATGGGAGTTTCCACCTTCGGCAGCTCCGCGGCAAAGGCGGAGGCGGCCGTCAGGCAGAGGGCCAGAACCAGCAGAAACAAACTCTTACGATTCATTCACACGATCTCCTTTCAAAATGTGGAACCGGCCGCAAAACGGCCGAACCCAAACGCCCGAAAGGGCGCTCAACGGTTGTTCGTGTACTTCGCGATGCTGGAGAAGTCGAGGTCCCAGTAGGCCTTCTCGGCGCGGTCCATGCATTCGATGGTGTACTTCGTCAGGAACTCTGACGCCTTCTCCGGGGACTCCTTATAGAGGTCGGCCGCCTGTTTCTCCACCTCGGCCTGCTTCTTGAAGAAGTCGTCCTCGATGGGGTTCCGCACGGCCTCAAGGTCCTTGATGGCCTCCTGGTAGCGCCAGTTCACCACGTCGTCCTGGAGCATGAAGGCCCACTGAGCGCAGTCCAAGCTCAGCTTGTCGCGGTCGAAGTGGGACTTCCAGCTCTCCTTCGTGTCGCGGGTTCCGGTGTAGACAGGCACGTAGAGGGTATGGGCCGGGTTGTCGTACCCGAACCACATCACGCCGCCCACCGGCTCCGGCAGGTCCTTCCGCATCTGGGAAACCCAGCTGTAGGCGCAGGCGTTGGTCGCGATGCTTCGGGAGTAGGGGATCTTCAGCAGGTTGCGCTGCAGGCGGGTGGGGAAGGGGGTCGTCAGCGGGCTGAGCTCCGCAACACCGTCCTTGCCCTCCACGATCCAGGCGGGGTCCATCGTCATGTCGAAGGGGCTGCCCTTGTGGTAGCCGCGGATGAAGCCCATGATGTCGCGGACGGAGAGCTTCTTCTCCGGCTTGATGGAGAAGGGGTAGGCGTTGACGGGTGCGTAGGGGTCCCACTCGCGGCTCGGTGCGAGGGCCTTGTAGATCGTGTAGAGGCGATTGCGAATCCAGAGGGAGCTCAGGGCCCAGTCGTCGTTGCCCGTGGCGGGGGAGTAGGCGGCCTGGAAGTCGAAGGGCTGGCCGCTGTCGGGGTCGTAGAGCTTGTTGTCGATGGCGTGCTGCATGTAGTTGTCCGAAACGATGAAGTTCTTCGTGTCCTTGGGGTCGATGAAGCGGATGCGCGCGATGTTGGGGACGACCACGACCTCGTCGTCCGGCACGCGCTGGGCCGCCCACACGGAGCCCGGCTTGCCGCTCTCCTGCGTCCAGCCGAAGCCCGTGCTGAACACGTGGAATATCCAGGCCTCGTCCGGGTCGGTGATGGTGAGGCACTCGCCCTCCGTGCCGCAGGAAGGCATGAAGCCGTACTTCTGCGAGAGCTCTCCGATGACCTGAATGGCCTCCCGCGCCGTCTTGGCGCGCTGCAACGCGAGGACTTCCAGCTGCTCGATGGCCAAGAGTGCCCTGCCACCGGGCATGGTCTTCAGGATCTCCTTCTGGCCGATCGTGGTCTCCCCGATGGCAACGCGGTGCTCGTTCATCGCGGGATATCCGACGTGGAAGTAGCCGTAGGTTTCGGCGACCTGGGGAATCTCCCCAACCTTGACCCAGCCGCCCGGCTCCTCGCCGACGATGTTGCGATAGACGTCCATGTTGGTCCCCGAGGGGTACTTCTGGCCGGGGATGAAGCGGATCTGGGCGTCGTAGTAGGCCCCATCCGCCGTGTGGCAGGTCATGACGGACCCGTCGACGGACGCATCCCTGCCGACCACCACGTCGGTGCAGGCCAGTGCAGGAGAAAACGACAGCAAACACAACGCCGAACACAGAAATGTGCGGAACAAACTGCGTCTGGAACGAAACATGCCAAAGATCTCCTTTCCTGAGTTATACGATTGAAAAGAAAATGAGCGCCGCCGGGAGCCCGTCGGCCCGACCACCCTCCGTCCGAGTCTCCCGATCCTCACCATTATATCAGCATTGTCCTGGGATTTCATACCTCTAAATTCCAAATTTAACGATAATATTTTAAAAAATATTTTTAAGTATAAATTTATTTTATGTACGGATTACAGAACGCAGGAAGAGACGAGAGCTCAACCTTCGGTCACTCCCCCTCCCAGCCCCATCGGCGGTGCGTGGCCAAAACCAGGGCGAAGAGCAGAAGCCCCGTCGTCCCCACCAAGACGCTGCGCCCCCGGACAAAGGTCGGACGCCGCGCCTCCCAGGCCACGCCGCAGGCGTCCGCCATGCCGCGGAGGTAGAGGATGTGGACCACAGGGTATCCTTCGCGCAGCGCGCGCCCGATTACGCCGTCGCCCCCGTCCTGTCGCGGCAGGATGAGCCCTGGGGGGAGGCGCAGGACGTCCGGGCTGTCCCCCATGTTGCCCTCAGGGCCGCCGACGCTGACCACCAGCCTTGTCCGCCCCTCGCGGACGAGCTGCATCTTCGCCTGGACGGCCTCTTCCAGGTCCCCGTTGACCAGGAGCGGCAGGCCCTCCGCCTGAGCCGCTGCGGTCAGGATATCCCGTGCCTCTTGAGGCATCCCGCCCCCGTTCTCGCTCCCACCCCCCAGCGTGCAGAGCACGGGACGGGTGCGCAGGAATCCGGCGTCGATCAGGGCCTTCGACAGCACGGGCCACGGCGCCTCGGGGCGGTTGGCCCCCCAATTGGAGGCCCCCAGGGAGACCCCCAGGACCGTATCGAGGCCCCTCGCCTCCGCGGCAGCCAGGACGGAGTAGATGGCTCCGGGAAAGGAGGAGGAGGCGAGGACCACGACCCGATCTCCCTTCACGAGCCCCAACTCATCGAACCACCGCAGCATCTGCACCGCCCAGAGCGGGTCCGTCGCGCAGCACTTGGCCTTGAGGTCCCCCTGCGTCGTGGTGGTCACACTCCACTCCAACCCGATCAGTCCGCTGTGGTAGGGGTCTGCCCCTTCGTCGCGGGGCAGGTCGCGGCGGCCCAGCTCCTCCCAGAGGAAGGCCTGAGCCGCCAACACCTTGTCGTACAGCCGCTGTTCTGCCGGGCTGAGCGGCGGGGTCCACGACAGCCACAGCGCGGCCAGCGCCGCCGTCAGGAACAGGAGGCGCAAGGGGGAGCCACCCACGAAGGGCGCCCTGGCGCCCCTCATCCGAGGAGTCCCCGTATCAACCCCACGCCGAAGGAGGCTGCAATGGCGCAGGACGTTGCCCCGCACACCGTCATGACCGCTCCCTGCCGCTCCGCATCGGCGGCGATCAGCCCCGGCACGACCCACCCCAACCAGGGCGGCGAGGGGACGACGAACAGCAGGGCCAGGTGGGCGGCCAGGGCCAGCAGTATCGCCGCTCCCGCCCGCTCCCGCCCGTAGAGCGCCAGGGAACGGGCGACGAAGGACAGCACCGGCGCCAGAAGAAGCCCCATCGCCAGCGCCGCCACGACCCGGGCCGGCGAAGCGGCGTAGAGCGCCATGAGCCCCGGCGTCACCAGCCCTCCACACCCCCAGCCCGTCCTCCTGCTCCAGACGAGCCCCATCAGGACGCCCAGGGCCATCGTGACGCAGCCCCACGCCTCCGCCGCGTTCAGAGAACCGATAAAAGGACCGTTCATGACGCCTCCTCCAGAGACCGTTCCGCGCTCAGCAAAAATTCAAGCGGCCACCCCGCGACGTTGCCGCAGGCGAACACCTTGCCTCGCCCTCTTCGCCACGCCGCGAAGGACGCCGGATCCGAGACCTCATCCGTCCAGCGCAGGCGACCGAGGCGGAGCCATGGCCGCGAGGTGCGGGTGAACGCGGTCGACCGCCACGGCAGGGACCGGATCCAGGGGAGGAAGGTCCGAAGCCTTGCGGGCCGATCCGGACGGTGGTGGAAGAGCAGCGTCGTCTCCTCGGCCCTCCAGCCCGTCGCGATAAACAGCTGTTCCGTGCTGGCCGTTTCGTTCGCCGAAAAGGCTGCCGCCAGAAGGTCCTCGCCCTCGCCCAAAATTCGGAAGTCCGCGACGTCCGGGGGAAGGAACTCCATGGCGCGCTGCGCTGAGGCAAGGGCCTCGGACGAGGCCAGGCCCAGCCCCTCCAGGGAGAGGGTCAGGGCCTTCATCGCCAGGAGGACGTTGCCCTCACGAAAGGAGAAAGGCAGGTCCATCAGCGTCGCAGGCCCGCGCGCCTCGAGGACGCGGGCCACGAGGGCCGCTTCGGGGCCAGCCAGGACGGGAACCCCTTTGGGAACCCCCTGCAGCAGCGCCTCCGCCGCCCCTCGGACGCCGGGTCCCCAGGCGTCTTCGTGGTCGGGCCGCAGCGTGGTCCAGACTAGAAGCGTGGGGTCGAGCCAACGCCCCGCCGCCGGCTGAAGGAGAGGGGACACGGCGCTGTTCTCCATCACCAGGGCCTCCGCATCCATGGGGATCTGCGAGAGCCACCAGCGCATCTCCCGAAAGCTCACGGGCGAGGTCCGGCGGATCACGCGCTGACCGGCGGGCGATAGCTCTCGCGGCAGCACCCCGGTGACGCGGGAGTGGGTCCTGAGCCCGACGGCCGACAGCCCCGCGTGCAGAAGGCGAACCAGACTGCTCTTGCCGCGCGTCCCCGTCACGAGGATCCTGATGCCCACACGTTTCAAATCCATGCAGCGTTCCTCCAGC
>NZ_DBHLDX010000060.1:0-11360 GCF_057312375.1 Fretibacterium sp. | reverse complement strand
GCTGCGGCCCGCAAAACCGTGCGGGCCGCAGCGCTTTTCATCTTCTCGGCAGCCGAAATCCCTAGAGCCGCACGCGCGTCAGCCGCTCCACGCGCTCCTGAATCTCTCCCCGCTTCTCGGCGGGGATGAGCAGGACGAGGTAGTCGCCGCCCATCAGCTTGACGCCGCCGCGGGGGACGATCTCCTCCGCGCCGCGCTTCACCGTGATGATCAGGGAGTCGCCGGGCCATTGAAGGTCCGCGATGGTGCGCCCGTCGGCCTGGCTCAGGGGCTCCACGGCGAACTCCGCCAACATGCTGCGTCGGACGGTGCGGTCGCCCTGGGGCGCGACGGGCAGCAGGCGCTGCAGGCTCTCGTAGACGGGGGTGGAGCGGCAGAGCTCCGCTACGGTGTAGGAGGTCATGGCCACGATGCCCAGGGGCAGCATGAAGGCGAAGGAGCCCGTCATCTCGCTGATCAGGAGGATGCCCGTCAGGGGGGAGCGGACGATGGAGGAGAAGTGCCCCGTCATGGCCATGAGCGTCAGGGTGAGGACGAACTCCGGCTCCAGGACGCCCGCCGCCACGGCCAACTGCCCCATGGCGTTGCCCACGAGGGAGCCCAGGACCAGGAGGGGAAAGAAGATGCCGCCGGGCAGGCCGCTGCCGAAGGCCAGCACCAGCAGGAGGAGTTTCAGCCCGTAGAGCGCGATCAGGCGCTCCGGGACGGGGTTGGCTCCCGTGGGGTAGAAGATCATGGGCTCACCGCTGCCGAAGAGCTCCGGCAGGGCAAGGCAGAGGCCCGCCGTGAGCGCGAAGGGCAGGATGCCCTTCGCGTACCAGGGCAGCCGCAGCCGACCGTAGAGGGCCTTGCCCCACAGGATGCACTTGTTGAAGAACACGCCGCTCAGGCCCGTGGCAGCCCCCAGGAGGAGAAGGAGCCAGTAGTCCCTCAGAGGCAGGAGCTCGTGTCCCGCGACGTGCAGCACCGGCTGAAACCCCATGATGGACGCGCCGACGAAGGCCGACGCGAAGGACGCGGCCGTGGCCCCCACCAGCACGACGCCGGAGAAGCTCTTGTGCAGCTCCTCCATGGCGAAGACCACCCCGGCGATGGGGGCGTTGAAGGCCGCGGCCAGCCCCGCTGCCGCGCCGCTCGATATGAGGAAGTTGCGCGCGCTCAGGGGACGGCGTGCCAGGTCCCCGAACGCCTGCCCTACGGAGGCGCCGATCTGCACGGAGGGCCCTTCCCTCCCCATGGTGAGCCCGCCGCCCAGCGTGAGCAGGCCGCCGATGAACTTGCCGGGCAGCACGCGCCGCCACGGGACCTGAAGCCGGCCCGCGAGCTGTGCCGAAACCTGAGGGATGCCGCTGCCCGAGATGAGCGGGGCGAACTTTGCGCAGAGCCCCGCCGCGGCGCCCATCAGGACCATCAGGCAGAGGTACGGGAACGGTCCCCCCTCCACCGCGGAGCCCAGCAGGGCGCGCAGCCAGCCGTTGACGGCGGAGATGCCCAGGCGGTAGACCGTGATGACGCCTCCGACGACGCTGCCGATGACGAGCCCGTCGATGAGCAGTCGGAGGCGGAAGTGGCTGCGCCCCTGCACCTCCCTGGCGGTCTGGTCCATGCCGCCGCCCCCTAGCGACAGCCGAGCGTCGGGTTCGCGCCGCGGATCTGCCCGGAGCCCCGGACCATGAACTTGACGGACGTCAGCTGTTCGAGGCCCATGGGGCCCCGCGCGTGCAGCTTCTGGGTGCTGATGCCCATCTCCGCGCCGAAGCCGAACACGCCGCCGTCCGTGAAGCGCGTGGAGGCGTTGACGTAGACGGCCGCCGCGTCCACTCCCGCGAGAAACCTCTCGGCGTTCGCGTAGCTGTCCGTGACGATGGCCTCGCTGTGCTTCGTCCCGTAGCGGCGGATGTGCTCCATGGCCTCGTCCAGGCCGCTCACGACGCGGACGGCCAGGATCAGGTCCTCGTACTCCGTCGCCCAGTCCTCCTCCGTGGCCGGCCTGGCGTCGGGCCAGAGGGCCCGGACCTCGGCATCCCCCCGGAGCTCCACGCCCAGTTCCGCCAGCTCCGCCATGGCGCGGGGGATGAAGGCGGGGGCCGCGTCCCGGTGGACCAAAAGCGTTTCCATGGCGTTGCACACGCCAGGACGCTGGGCCTTGGCGTTGACGGCGATGCGGAGCGCCATGTCCAGGTCCGCCGAGGCGTCCACGAAGGTGTGGCAGTTGCCGTCCCCCGTCATGATGCAGGGGACCCGCGCGTTCTCCAGCACGGACTGCTTCAGCCGTCGGCTGCCGCGCGGGATGAGCACGTCCAGCGCCTGGAGCTGCATCAGGGCGATGGAGGCCTCGTGTCCCGGAACCCGCAGGAGCTGAACGGCCGCGCCCGGCAGGCCGCAGGCGGAGGCCGCGTCCTGAAGGGCCAGGGCAATGGCGGCGTTGGACCGGCCCGCCTCACGGCCGCCCCGGAGGATGACGGCGTTGCCGGACTTCAGGCAGAGCCCCGCCGCGTCGGCCGTCACGTTGGGCCGCGCCTCGTAGATGATGCCGATGACGCCCAGGGGCACGCGCACGCGCGTGATCTCGATGCCCCCCTCCGCGCGCCAGCCGCCGGACGCCGTGCCGATGGGGTCCGGCAGGGCCGCGATCTCCTCGAGGCCGCGGGCCATGCCCTCGATGCGCTCCTTGTCGAGGGCCAGCCGGTCCAGCATCGCGTTGGACAGCCCTCCGCTCCGCGCCTCATCCAGGTCCTGGGCGTTCTCCTGGAGGATGTGGCCGCTGCGCTGCCGGAGCAGTGCGGCCATGTTCGTGAGGGCGCGGTTCTTCTGCTCCGTCCCGGCCCCGGCGAGCTCTCGCGCAGCCTCCTGCGCAAGGCGCCCCATCCCGTTCAGGACCTCGTCAATCCTCGCTGTGTCCATGATCTCACGTCCCTTTCGTTAAAGCCGGCCCCTACACCAGCGCCATGTTGTTGCGGTGCACGAGCTCCTCGAAGTCGCAGACCCCCAGGATGCCCGCGATCTCGTTCGACCGGCGGCCCAGTATCCGCCGCGCGTCGTCCGAGGCGTAGCTGCTGATGCCCCGCGCGACCTCCCGGCCCTCCGCGCTGCGGATGGAAACGACGCTGCCGGCGGGGAAGTCCCCCTCCACGCGGAGGACGCCGGAGGGCAGGAGGCTCCCGCCCTGGTGGAGGATGGCGCGCTCCGCTCCGCCGTCCACCGTCACCGTCCCGGCGGGGGCGCTGCCGACGGCCAGCCACTGGCGCCGCGCGGTGTACCCCTCCCGGTGGGGGATGAAGCACGTCCCCAGGTCCTCGCCGTCCGCGATGCGGCGCAGGACGTCCGGCTCGTCGCTCGAGGCGATAACCATGGGGATACCGGCCGCCATGGTGATGCGCGCGGCCCCCAGCTTCGTGGCCATGCCGCCGCTCGACATGTTGCTGCCGCGGGTCGTGGAGTTGGCCTCGATCTCCGGCGTGATGACGCTGACCTCGCGGATGAGGCGCGCGTTCGGGTTGCGCCGGGGGTCGGCGTCGTAGAGTCCCGCGATGTCCGACAGGATGATCAGGAGGTCCGCGTCCGCGTTGCAGGCCACCATGGCCGACAGGCGGTCGTTGTCGCCGAACTTGAGCTCCTCGACGGCCACGGTGTCGTTCTCGTTGACGATGGGGATGACGCCGTACTCCATCAGGGCGAAGAGCGCGTTGCGGGAGTTGTGGTAGCGCTCCGGGTTCGAGAAGCAGTCCCGCGTCAGGAGGAGCTGGGCCACGCTCTGGGAGTACTCGCTGAAGAACTTCTCGTACATCTGCATGAGGATGCCCTGCCCCACGGCGGCCATGGCCTGCTTCTGGGGCAGGCTTTCGGGCATCCGGCCCAGCTTCCCCACCCCTGCGCCCACGGCGCCCGACGTCGTGAGGATGACGCTGCGCCCCGAGTTGTGCAGGTCCGAGAGCTCGCGCACGAGCCGCTCCATTTTTCCGATGTTGATGCGTCCGGTCGGATAGGTGATGGAGCTGGTCCCGACCTTGACGACGATGCGCTTCGAGCCGCGCAGGCTTCCTCGATCCACGTCCTCTGTCCTCCTTCGGGCCGGGACATCCGCGTTTTGCGTATGTCGGCCCCTGCTCCTTCATATGGGGCTTATTGTATAATGAAAATCAGTAAAGTAAAAAGGTCCTGAACGGCGAATTTTCTCGCCGGAAGCTCTTTGCAGGATAGGGAGTGGTCTTACATGCACACGCTCGTTAGCGCTCAATCGTCGTTTTTCCTGATGGTGGATATTCAGGAGCGGCTTCTGCCGGCCATCTCGAACGGGGAGGCCGTGGTCCGGAGTGCCACAAAGCTCCTGACCGCGGCGCGGGAGCTCTCGGTCCCCCTCGTGGTGACGGAGCAGTACCCCAAGGGCATCGGCCCCACGGTGCCGCAGCTCGCGGAACTGATCCCAGCGGGGACCCCCAACCTGACGAAGACCTCCTTCTCCTGCTGCGGCGCGGCGGGGTTCGACGCCGTGGTGACCGCGCTGGGTCGAAACACGGCGGTGATCTTCGGCATCGAAACCCACATCTGCGTCCTTGCGACGGCCATGGACCTCGTGGGCCGGGGGGTGAAGGTCGTCCTGGCCGCGGACGCCTGCGGGAGCCGCGAGGGGACGAACCACGAGCTGGCGCTGGCTGCAGCCAGGAGCTTCGGCGCCCTCGTGGTGCCGGCGGAAACGGTGATCTACCAGATGATGGGCGAGGCCGGAACGCCGCACTTCAAGGCGCTCCTCCCCATCCTCAAGTGAGGCGCGGCGCGATGAAGGCCCTGCGTCGCCCCTTTGCGCTCTGCCTGGCGGCCCTGGCGCTGGCGGCCGTCTCGGCCCAGGCCAGCTACGAGGAGGGGCTTGCGTTTCAGGCCAGCGGGGACGTTCAGGAGGCCTACGCCCAGTGGATGCTCACGTCCGGGGACCCGCGCAGCATGGCCGCCGTCGCGGGGCTCTTTGAGCGCGGCGACGGCGTCAGCCGGGACCTGGACCAGGCCGCGGAGTGGTACCGGCGGGCGGCCGAGAAGGGTAACTGCCGCGCCATGGCGCAGCTGGCGAACTTCTCCCTGTACGGGTTGGGTGGCGAAACCCGGAGTCCCATGGAGTGGCGCGCGGAGCTGGAGAAGGTGCGGGGAAAGGACCCCTACGCGGACTACATGCTGGCCTACTTCTACGCCAACGGACACGGCGGCAGCCGCCGCCTGGAGGACGCCCTGGCGCTCCTGGAGCCCCTGGCGGGCTCCAACTACGCGCCCTTCGTGACGCTCTACCACCAGGTGGCCCGCCGCATCGAGGACCAGAAGGACGGCGTGCTGGACGCGGAGTTCCTGACGGGGGAGATCGCGAAGGGCGAAGTGTCCTTCGACCTCCGCTGGCGGGACAAGCGCCTCGTCGTCAGCGGCTACGTCAACTCCATCAAGCGCCTGCGGGACTACGGCTACGTGCTGAAGCTCTCCGGCCCGAACCTCTCCGTGGTGCCCAGGGACAACCTCCTGGCGGTGTTCTACGCGCCTCTGGTGACGGACCCGCTGACCCGCCTCCGGGGAGGGGACTACGTGAAGATCGACGGGGTCTACGTGGGTCGGCACCCCTTTGAGCTGGAGCCCAGCGCCCTGACGCTCTTTGGCTGCAACCTGCTTCAGGTGACCTCGAACGATGCCGATGTCCCGCGCTGAGAGGCCCCTCGCGGGAGAGGGCGCCCCGGAACCCCGGCGCCCTGTCTCCGATGAGGCGCGCCCCGGCCGCCGGAACCTCCTGATCTTCCTGACGATCCTGGCCTACCTGTACTTTCGCGGCATCGGGGACCACGGGCTGCTGGACCCCATGGAGGGCGTGCACGCCTCCGTGGGGCTCACCATGGCCACCCAGGGCGACCTCCTGCACCCCAGCGTGGGGGAGGCCCCCTACGCCGGGCGCGCCATGGGGACCTGGTGGCTCCACGCGCTGGCCCTGAAGGCCTTTGGGTGGGAGGAGTTCGCCGTGCGCTTCTGGTCCGCCGCCGCGGGGCTGGGCATGGCGCTGGCCGCGGCGCTGGCGTCGAGGGGACGGGGGGCGTGGATCGCCGCCGCGGTTTCCGCCAGCATGGTCATGGGCTTCACCGTGTCCCACCTGGCCTCCTCCCACGCGCTCTACGCCTGCTGCACCGCCATGTCCATGGCCGCCTTCGTCCGCCTTCAGCGCGGCGAGGGGCGTCGCTGGGCGCTCCTGGCCCACGCGGGAGCCCTCGCCGCTTTCGTCGTGCAGGGGCCGGAGGGCCTCCTCCTGCCCTGGATGACCCTGATCCTCCACTCGGCGCTGACGAGCCGCTTCGGCCCCCTGGCCCTGTGCTGGAGGTACTGGCCCGTCGCCCTGATCTCCCTGGCGGGCGTGTCGGGCTACGTCGCCCTGCTGGCGGCGCGGAACCCCATGATCCTGACCCTGATGCTCTACGAGGCGCCTCCCCTGCTCCAGCCGGGGGGGGTGTTGAGCCTGCTCTTCATCCTGGTGAGCATGGTCCCCTGGCCGGGCCTCGTGGTCCGTGCCGCGATGGGCGCCGTGCCCCGCAGCCTGGAGGCCCTGCAGGGAGAGGAGCCCGCCCCCCGTTTCTTCCTGGTGGTCTGGGCCTTTGCCTTCGCCTTCTTCGCCGTCATGATGGGGGACTACCTGTCGATGGCCGCCGCCGTGCCCCCCCTCGCCGCGCTGGTGGGGGACTCGCTCGACGAGTGGATCGCGGAGGGGCGCGTGGGAGAGGTGCAGCGCGCTGTGGCCCTGAACATCGTCATCATCGTGCCCCTCGCGGCGCTCGGCCTGCCGCTGGCCCTCCGCGCCATACCGGGGCTGAGCAGCGCCATGCTCTCGCTGGTGCCGTGGCTCTCCTTCGTCGTGCTCTGCGTCGTCGCCGGCTGGTACTACGCCAGGACGCGGCAGCTCCTGAAGTTCGCCCGTAACGTCAGCGCCGCCGCCCTGCTGTGCCTCATGCCCCTGACGGGGGTCTTCGACCTGCTGGCGGAGGACGGCGCGATCCGGGACGTGGGGCTGGCCCTGCGGGGCTCCGTGCAGCGCGGGGACGTCATCGTGCAGTACGCGGTGAACCGTCCCTCCATGTACTTCTACACCCTTCGAAACTACGCCATGGTGAACGCTCCGCTCGTGCCGGGCCTGACGCGGCAGCGGGGGGCAAGCCTCTCTGACACGGCGCTGCACCTCCTGTGGGAGGACCGCGGCCGCGCGTTCCTGGTGATCCCCCGGAACCAGCAGCTCTCGGCGCCGCTTCCAGGGGATGTCAACGCCCTGATGGAGGACGACGGCATGGTCGTCCTGAGCAACCGCTCCGCCCCTCTCGGGGCGGGATCGCTCAGCGCCCGCTGAGCGCCGTCCGTTGAGAAGGGGGAAGGGTCGTGCTCTTTGACGAGAAAAAGCGGGCATCGCTCCTGAAAAAGTACGAGGCGGAGGGCGAGGACCGGCGGAGGCTGTGCCGCCTCCTGGCCGTGATCTCCCTCTCCGTCACCGCGAAGGAGATCGCGGACACGATGGACAGGACGGACTTCAAACCGACCGGAGGCAGTCGGCCCTGGAAGGTGCGGGACATCGTCCCCATGCTGGACGAGCTGGATCGATCGGGGCTCTTGCGGACCAGGGAGGTCTGGGGCAGGACGCGCTATGCGCTGGACCCCCTGCTGATCGGGCCCCTCTGGCGCGAGGCGACGCTGAGCGGGGAGTGGAAAATCCTTGACCGGGCCGTGGAGGACGTCCTGAAGCTGCGCACCCCCGCCCTCCTTCCGGGGAGGTTCAACGACGAGGCGGAGTGCGTCAGAGCCCTGCGATGGACCGCAACGCTGGAGGACGACGAGTTTTTTTTCAAGGTCTGGGCCAAAATGCTGACCTCGGAAAGCCAGTCGAGGACCCTGAGCTCGGACCATGCCATCGTCGAGGCCTTCGCCAATCCCGTGGACGAGCGGGCCCTTGAGGCCCTCCCTCCCCTCGTCGCGAACCTCGTCTTCTCCGCCCTGCTCTTCCTGACGCTCTCCGACGCAGAGGCCTACCGCCGCTCCGCGTCCGCGCTCTTTCACTACGTGGCCCGCCGGGGCGGGGACTGTCCCCAGCCGCTGAGGCTGCTGTACGCCGAGCGCCTGATCCTGCACGGACGCCTGAAGGAGGCGCGGGCCTTCCTGGACGGGGTGGAGGATGCCTCGTGTGCCTGCCTGTCGGCGCTCCTGGTCCTGTCGGAGGACGGGGACGAGCGGAGGGCCCTGGCCCTGATGGAGGCGGGGCTTGAGGAGCTGCGGCGCCGGGGGGTGCGGCGGCCTTTCTTCGCGTCCTGGGCGGGGATGTTCTACCCCATCCTGCTCATGAAGGCGGGAGCCAGCGGCGCGAAGATCAAGGGCTACCTGACGGGCGTGAAGACCTGGGGGACGTCGGAGTCCTTGAAGCCCCTGCTTCCCATGCTGAAGGCCCTTCTGAAGCTGCCGGGGAAGCGGGAGGACCTTGCCGCGCGCTTCAACCTGAGCGAGGACGGGCTGGCAATCTTTCCGGGGCTGCTCCTGGCGCACTGGCTGCGCCTGGACTCGAAGGAAGCCGCGCCCGCCATCCTGAAGGCGGCGGATTGGCTGGAGGAGAGGGGGCTGACCTTCGTCAGCTCGGAGATTCGGGCGGTGTGGAGGAACGAGGCGCAGCGGCGGGCCGTGCCGCACCCCCTGAGCGACATCCTGGCGACCGGGAACGAGTGGGACCGCCTGCTGGACGCCCTGGAGAACATCGGCGGGCGCAGCGCCCCTGCCGACGCGAGAGGGGCGGACCGCCGCATCCTCTGGGAGGTGGGCTGGACGGTCTACGGCGAGCAGGACAAGGAAGTTGAGGTCCACAGCCTCGTCCCCATCGAGCAGAGCCGGCGCAAGAACGCCTGGAGCAAGGGGCGCCGCATCGCCCTCAAGCGCCTCTCGGAAACGGGGGACTCCATCGCCGGCGTCACGGAACAGGACCTGCGCGCCGCGCGGGCCATCACCCGGATGGAGGGATACTACGGGGTGGAGTACCGCATCGACATCGAGCAGGCGCTGCTGGCCCTCGCAGGGCATCCTTTCCTGATCCGGGAGGACAGGGCGGAGCGCGTGGAGGTCCTGGAGGTGGAGCCGGTCCTCACCGTCCGCCAGGAGGAGGGCGGGTGCAGGCTGCAGCTCACGCCCTACCCCTCCTCCTTTGGCACGGCCTTTCGCGTCGTGCTGGACGGGCCGAACCGCCTTGCGGTGACGCACTTCGCGCGGGAGCACCTCAGGATGGCGAGCCTCGTGGGCGAGGACGGGGTCGTGCTGCCCGACCCGATGCGGGAGAGGCTCATGGAAACCCTTGAGAAGCTGCCTCCGTCCATCGTCGTCCACTCGGACGTCGAGGGCGTGGGCAGCCGGGCGGAGGTGGTGCAGGCGGATGGCCGGATCTGCGTCCAGATCCAGCCGAACGGGGACGGCCTGGAGGTGGAGGCCGTCGTGCGCCCGCTGGGCCCGTCCGGGGCCTCCTGCCGCCCTGAGGCCGGCGGGACGACGTTCTTCGGCTCCCTGGACGGCCGCCGCGTGCAGGCCCTGCGGGACCTGCCGGGGGAGGCAGAGGCGCTGGCCGCCTTCCTCAGGGCCTGCCCTGCCCTGTCCCAGGGGGAGGAAACGCGGGAGGCCCACTGGCTCCTCATGGAGCCTGCCCTGGCGCTGGAGTTTTTGAGCCAGGTGGACGAGTTGGGCGACGCCGTCAGGACGGAGTGGCCGCACGGGCAGAGCATGAAGCTCGTGGGGCGCTCCGTGGAGGGCAGCAGTTTCAAGGCCTCCCTCCGGCGCTCCCAGGACTGGTTCGCCCTGTCGGGCGAGGTCCAGGTCGACGAGGGGATGGTCCTTCAGATGGGGCGGCTCATCAAGGGGCTTCAGGAGGGCTACGGCCGCTTCGTGAACCTGGGGAACGGGGAGTTCCTGCCCCTGGCGGAGGACTTTAAGCGCCGGCTGGAGGCCCTGGTGAAGCTGGGCGACATGCGGGGCGAGGAGGTGCGGCTGCCGCCCCTGGCGGCGGGGCTGGCCGAGGAGCTCCTGGATGGGGCCGCTCAGGTGGACGCGGACCCGGAGTGGCGGGCCGACTGTCGGCGCATCAAGGAGGCCCAGAAGCTCGTGCCCCAGGTGCCCTCCACGCTGCGGGGCGAGCTGCGGGACTACCAGCAGGAGGGCTTTCGCTGGCTCATGCGCCTGGCCCACTGGGGCGCCGGGGCCTGTCTGGCGGACGACATGGGCCTCGGCAAGACGATCCAGACGCTGGCCCTGCTGGTGGCCCGCGGCCCGGAGGGCCCCTCCCTCGTGGTGGCCCCGACCTCCGTCTGCCCCAACTGGGCGGACGAGGCCCGGCGCTTCGCGCCGACCCTGAACGTGAAGGAGCTGAAGCAGGCCGGCCGCGACGAGGTCCTGGCGGGTCTGGCCCCCATGGACCTCCTGGTCCTGAGCTACGGCCTCCTTCAGAGCGAGCGGGTCCGCCTGTCGAAGGTCCCGTGGAACGTCGTCGTGCTGGACGAGGCCCAGGCCATCAAGAACATGGGGGCCAAGCGCTCCCTGGCCGCGATGAAGCTCAACGGCCGATTCCGCGTCGCCACGACGGGGACGCCCATCGAGAACCAGTTGAGCGAGCTGTGGAACATCTTCCGCTTCCTGAACCCAGGTTACCTTGGCTCGGCGGAGAGCTTCAGCCGCCGCTTTGCCGTGCCCATCGAGCGGGACGGGGATCGGGTGGCCCGGCAGCAGCTCCGGCGCATGATCCGCCCCTTCATCCTGCGGCGCACCAAGGACGAGGTCCTGAACGAGCTGCCGGAGAAGACGGAGATCACCTTGACGGTGGACTTGAACGAGAAGGAATGGAGCTTCTACGAGGCGCTGAGGCGGAAGACGCTTGAGGACTTTGCCGCGGGGCCGGAGCCCGCGGAGAAGATCCACGTCTTCGCGGCGCTGATGAAGCTCAGGCGCGCCTGCTGCAACGTGGTCCTGGCGGGCAGCCCTGCGGAGATGCCCTCGGCGAAGCTGGAGGCCTTCGCGGACCTGTTGGGCGAGGTGCGCGGCGGCGGGCACAAGGCCCTGGTCTTCAGCCAGTTCGTCGATCACCTGGCCATCCTGCGGGACTGGCTGACGGAGCGGGGGATCCCCTTCCAGTACCTCGACGGCGCGACACCCCCGGAGGACCGGAGGCGGCGCGTGGCGGCCTTCCAGGCGGGGGAGGGCGACTGCTTCCTCATCAGCCTGAGGGCCGGCGGGACGGGGCTGAACCTGACGGCGGCGGACTGCGTCATCCACATGGACCCCTGGTGGAACCCCGCCGTGGAGGAGCAGGCCTCCGACCGCGCCCACCGCATCGGACAGACCCGGCC
>NZ_DBHLDX010000059.1:0-11401 GCF_057312375.1 Fretibacterium sp. | reverse complement strand
CAAACGGAGGGTATCCTTCAGCGCTTCCTTAAGCGTTAAAATGGGGCTACGCCCCCCTTCGGGGAGCCTTCCGGCTGCCGTTCGCCCTTGCTCACGGGCCGTCAGTCCCAATCCCCACGCGCTTCGCGCGGCCTGATGAAGTTTCAGGCACTGAAGGGAGCCCATGCGGTTGACAGTTCTTAACGACTTAATCAGTGTTTCCCTAAAAATTATAGCGATGGAGCGCGCGCACGTCCTCTTTGTTTTCGCCTATTTCAGGCTCGGCGGGAGGTAAGAGAAAGGGGACGGGCTGCCCCGTCCCCTCGACACACAAAAGAACCCGAAACCCTCAAGGGGCCGCAGGGCCGTTCACCTTCGACATCGCCTTCTGAACGCCCATGGTGAGCCACGCCTCGACGGCCTCCTCCACTCGGTCCAGAACGGATGGCAGGAGCTCACGCTCCTCGGCGGTCAGGTGCCCCAGAACGCGGCTCACCATGCTTCCCGGACCGCTACCCAGGCCGATGCGCAGGCGCGGGACCTCCAGCGTTCCGAGGGCGCCCAGGACGGACGCCAGGCCGTTGTGCCCGCCCGCGCTGCCCTGAGCCCGCAGCCTGAGCCCCCCATAGGGAAGCGCCAGGTCGTCGTAGACGATCAGGATGTCCTCCGGGGCAAGCTTGTAGAAGTCGAAGGCCTCCCGCACCGACTGCCCGCTGAGGTTCATGAAGGTCAGCGGCTTCAGGAGGATGCCGAAGCCGGCGCGCCAGAACTCCCCGCGAAACTTCAGCTGCGGCTTCCCCAGGCCAAGGCGCTGCGCCAGGTGGTCCACGGACATCCAGCCCATGTTGTGCCGCGTGAAGGCATACTCCTCTCCGGGGTTGCCCAGCCCCGCTATCAACTTCATGGGAGCTCAGTCCAAAGGGGTGTCTACTCGGACTTCTCCCCGTCGCCCTCCGCTTCCTTAGCCGCCTTGCCCTTGGCCACGACCTCGACGTCAGCGGGCTCCTCGACCTCCGTCGCCACGGACTCCCCGACGCCCCTCGACATGACGACGACGGCCACGATCTCGTCCGGGTCGGCCTTGAGCTCGACGCCCTCCGGCAGGGCCAGGTCGCGCACGTGGATGGCGTCGCCGATCTGAAGCGCGGAGACGTCAACGGTGAGCACGTCCGGGATGCTCATGGGCAGGGTTTCCACCTCCACCTCCCGCAGCGTTTCAAGGACGCCGCCGTCCTTGACGCCGGGCGCGCTCTCGCGGCCGAGGACCTCGATGGGAATGTTGACCGTGATCTTGCGGCCCTTGATCAGGCGCAGGAAGTCCACGTGCAGGGGGCAGTCCGTAAGGGGGTTGACCTGCACCTCGCGGATGATGCACATCTCCTCCGTGCCGTCCGGCAGCGTCACGTTCAGGCGCATGGACTCCCAGCGGCCCGTGGCCAGGATGCGCTCAACGTCCCTGGTCTTCAGCTTGCCCTGGACGGACTTCTCCATCTGGGGCCCGTAGAAGATGCAGGGCGTGTACCCCTTCTTGCGAAGCCTCCCGTTCGCTCCCTTGCCGGTTTCTTCTCTGGGCTCCATCACTAGCGTTACTCGCTCAGACACACTCAACAGCTCCTTTGCACACTCAAAAGTACTCCGTCCCCTGCGGGGACGGGCAGGACAAGATTATACAACAGCCCTGGAACTTTCGGGCTAATTGTCGAAGAGGCTGCTCACGGACCGCTCGCTGTGGACCCTCATGATGGCCTCCGCGAAGAGCGGCGCGATGGACAGCTGCTGCACCTTGGAGGAACGCTTGGTCTCCGGCATGGGGATCGTGTCGGAGAAGATCAGCTTCTCGATGACGGACTTCTCGATGCGCTCCATCGCAGGCCCCGACAGGACCGCGTGGGTCGCACAGGCGAAGACCCTCCGGCAGCCCCGCTCCTTCAGGCCGGCGGCCGCGTTGCAGATCGTGCCCGCCGTGTCGATGATGTCGTCCACCAAGATGGCCGTCTTGCCCTCCACCTCTCCGATGATGTCCATGACCTCCGAAACGTTGGCCACCTCGTGAGAGCGGCGCTTGTCCACGATGGCGAGGTCCGACTTCAGCATGATCGCGAAGCTGCGGGCTCGCGAAACGCCTCCCACGTCGGGGGAAACGACGACGACCTCGCCCTTCGGGATATCCTCCGACAGGCTGTCGCGGAAGTAGGAGGCGAGGAGGGGCATCCCGGTCAGGTGGTCGACGGGGATGTCGAAGAAGCCCTGAATCTGCCCCGCGTGCAGGTCCGCTGTGATCACGCGGTCCACGCCGCTGTGGGTCAGGAGGTTCGCGACGAGTTTCGCCGTAATGGGCTCGCGCGGCTTGGTCTTGCGATCCTGACGGGCGTAGCCGAAATAGGGGATGACGGCGTTCACGCGGTAGGCCGAGGCCCGCTTGAAGGCGTCCGACATGATCAGCAGCTGAATCAGATTGTCGTTGGCCGGCTCACAGGTGGGCTGCACCACGAAGACGTCCGCGCCCCGCACGCTCTCGTCCAGCGAGAGCCCCAGCTCGCCGTCCGAGAAACGATAGTGCCTCGCGGCGGAGAGCCGGACGCCCAGCTCGCTGCAGATGCGCTTGGCAAAATCCGGATGCGCCGTACCCGAAAAAATCTTGAGATCCTTCATTCCTGACACGCTCCTACCCCCTGCTCAATCCTTAGCCCTGCGGGATGCCCAGCCGTCGATGTTGCGCTGACGCGCGCGCCCCACGCCCAAAGCACCGTCGGGAACGGGCTCCGTGATCACAGACCCCGCGGCCGTAGCCGCGCCGTTCCCCATGGTCACGGGAGCCACGAACATGGTGTCCGAGCCGACAAAACAGTGATCCCCAATCTTCGTCGGATGTTTTTCCCTGCCGTCGTAGTTGCAGGTGATCGTCCCCGCGCCGATGTTGACGCCCAGACCCAACGTCGCGTCGCCGAGGTAGGACAGGTGCGGCACCTTGCTCCCCTGCCCCACCGTGGTCTTCTTCAGCTCCACGAACTTTCCGGCGAAGGCTCGTTCCGCAAGACAGCACCCGTCCCGAATGTAGACGAAGGGCCCGGCCTTCGAGAAGTCCTTCATCTCGCTGTCCTCGATCAGCACGTGGGCCGCAAGCGTCACCCCGCGGCCCAGCACTGCGTTCGTCAGGATGGAGCCGGATCCGATGAAAGACCCCTCGCCCACCCGACTGCACCCCCAAAGCTGGACGTTCGGCATCAGCACGACATCCTGCGCCAGCTCGACGTCCGGGCCGATCCAGGCCGAGGCCGGGTCCGTCATCCTCACGCCGCGCTCCATCCAGAACGCCGCGATGCGGTCCCGCATCAGGGCCGAGGCATGGGCCAGCTCCGCCTGCGTGTTGACGCCCATCATCTCCTCCTCCGGCATCGGGTAGGCCTCGACGCGACGCCCCTCCTCCGCCATCAGAGACAGGGCGTCCGGAAGGTAGTACTCGCCCTGCGCGTTGCGGTTCCCGATGCGCTCGATCACGCCCCTGAGGGCGCTCGTACGAAAGACGTAACAGCCGGCGTTCACCTCGTTCATCCTGCGCTGCTCGGCGGAGGCGTCCCGGTACTCCACGACGCGCACTCCCGACTCGGTGCGGAGGACGCGCCCGTAGGCCCCAGGGTCGCGTGCGACGAAGCTGATGACGGCACAGTCCGGCCCCTCCGTCCGACAGCGTTCCAGCAGGGACCGCAGGCTCTCCGGCCTCATCATCGGGAGGTCCCCGTTGAGGACGACGACCGTCTTGAACCGCTCCCACCAGCTCATCGCCGTAAGCACCGCGTGCGCCGTGCCCAGCTGCTCCCGCTGCCACAGGACCTCAACCTCCGGGAAGCGCTCCTTCAGGTGCGCCTCGACCTGATCACCTCCCGAACCGACCAGGACCGCCGTCGCCTCAGCGCCGCAGCAGGCGACGCCTCGCAGGAGATAATCCAGCATCGGCCGGTCCAGCACCGGATGCAGCACCTTGGGAAGCGCGCTCCTCATTCGAGTGCCCTTTCCCGCGGCCATCACAAGAACGCCCAAGTCCTTCACGCACTCACCCCACTCGTGGACGGACAAAAAACAAGCGGGATATCCCCCGCTCGTCAGGAATTCAATTTGGCTGGGGTGGCTGGATTCGAACCAGCGATGACGGAGCCAAAGTCCGTTGCCTTGCCGCTTGGCTACACCCCAAACGTACATCAGGACGCCGTTTGCAGGACGGCACCGACAGCATGAAACAAGTTATTATTGCCCAAAGCCCCCTGAACGTCAAGGTCCGGTCACGGCCCCATCGCAACTCCGATGGGGGCAAGGCGTCACTCGCGGGAGGCGATCAGCGCCAGGAGGACACAGATCAGGGCGTAGGGTCCCCCCCACATCAGGCCCCCCGACTCCAGGGGGAAGAACCAGGGCGCCCACCAGCCATAGAGCACGCCCAGCGAGCAGGATGAAATCGCGGCCGCGACGGGAGGCCAGTAGTTCTTCTCCGGGGACTCCCGTCGCAGCCAGAAGAGCAGCCCCCAGAAGAACAGCCAGAACGCACTTCCGAAGAGCAGCGAGGAGATGAACGCCTTCAGCAGGGTCCTTGCGTCAAAGGGCTCCGGCAGCAGGAAGAGGGCCGCGGCCATCAGGAGCGGAAAGGACAGGAAGAGCGCCCACGTGACAATCTTCCTCTCAAAATAGCTGCTGAACTCTTCCTGCTGCTTCCGACGCCTCCCCTCCGCTGCCCGCTGCCGCTCCGTTTCCCGGTGGGAGGAGCGGATCACCGTCTCCCAGGGCCTGTGTGGCGATTGAAAGCTCGCTCCAGCTCCGGCAGCGCCCTGAGGGCGCTGGAACCCGGGCCTCTGCGTCCCCGTGGCCTGCCCCTGAACGGGCGAACCCTGTCCCTCGGAGGTGAAGGGAGACGAGGGCTGAGCGGAGTAGGACGGGAAGGGGGATTGGGCGAAGGGGTTACCTCCTCCCATAGTCCCGCCGCCATAGGCGTCCCCTCCCTGTTGGCTGAAGCCAAGGCTTTGATCGTACATGCGGCGGGTGGCGGGCTTTCGGAGAACGTTCCACGCCACCAGGACCTCCTCGAAGAGCTTGAGGGCTTGGGGACTGGCGTTGACGTCAGGGGCATAGAGCTTCACCATGCGCCGGAACGCAATCTTGATCTGCTCTGCGGAAGCCGTCGGCTCGACGCCGAGGATCATATAATAATTTTTGTAGGTATCCAAGGCACACTTCCTCCTAAAGCTGCAATTTCTGCCGACGGTCCCGACCGTTCTCCCTAACGGCCGGATGGGATGCCGGCGCCGTGCCTCTCACACAGGATGCCCTGCCGCATGAGCGCTCTCATCAGGGGAATCCCCACCAAAAAACAGGCGCCAGCCTCCCCCGCTCCGACGTAGAGGATGGTCAGCCCCAAGGGGACCTCCGCGACGAGGTGGAGCATGCCGCCGACCACGATCGCGTTCACCAGCACGGGCGATAGGGCGCCCAGCCACAGGTTGGGGGCCCTTCGTGTCAGCACCGCAGCCAAGAGGGTGGCGCAGGACCCCGCCGCCATGTCGATCAATCCGTACCCGCCAAAGGCGTTGGCCACAAGACAGCCCACAAAGAGCCCCGGCACCGCCTCCGGCAGGTAGAGCGGGAGGAGCGTCAAGGCTTCTGCGACACGAAACTGGACCGGCCCGTAGGACAGGGGGGCCACCACGACGGTCAGGACGGCGTACAGGGCGGCGATCATCGCACCCGAAGCCAGAGTTCTCGTCTTCACGCTCAAACCACTCCCTCGTCCTATGCACTAGCCTTGATATTATATAGCGTCAAGCGGAAATTTTCGCTTGTTTTTCAAGAAAACACTGGTTTCGTAAGATGAATCAGCGTTTTCTCAAAAAACGTCGTCGGAGTTGGAGAAGAGGGGGATCGCCCCGTGGGCCTCGAAGCCCGCCGCCCGATAGAAGGGTACGCCGGCCGGCGTCGCCTGGAGGACGATCCGCTCCGCCTCCAGTTCCTTCGCCGCGCGGAGGACCTCCCCCATCATGGCCATGGCCGCGCCGCGCCTGCGGTACCCCGGCAGCACCGCGAAGTAGTACACGCCGAGCGACGCCTCAAAGGAGGACAGGAGAAACGTCCCCACGGCCTCCTCTCCAGCCATGGCCATCCCCAGCCTCAGCGGGGAGGCCGCCATGGCCTCCGCCCCGTTCAACACAGACACCGGAACGGGAGGCTCGCCGCCAAAGGCCAGCCACGCGACGCTCGCCCATCGCAGCGCCTCCTCGCGGGTCCTCACGGTCCGGAAGGTCAACTCCTTCCCTCCACGTTCCGGGGCGGCGCCCGCGGGGAGGCTCATCGCCTCAAGCCGCCCGGCCTCCTTCAGCCCCACGCCACGCAGCGCTTCCGCCGCCCCGCAGTCGCCGGGCAACGGCCACACGAAGGGCAGGCCCCTCTCCCCAAAGAAGCGCAGGGCCGCCTCCGCCCGCTCTGGCGTCACGAGGTCCGGCGGAAGCCAGACCCAGTTCTCCGACGCGGATTGAGAGCGCGTGGAGAGGCAGAAGCCCCCCTCCGGCGCCAGGTCCATGGCCTCCGAGGCGGAAAGCCCCTTCAACGCACCCAGGAAGGTCCCAAGGTTGCTCCATACGGCGCCAAAGCAGTCGTTCATTTTCAGTCCCCCTGCGTCCATCGGGTTCCCACGTCGGGGCAGAGCAGCACTCGCTCCTCGTCCCGCCTCAAGGCAGAGATCAAACCATTCAGACGCTGCAGTCCGTCCGGACTCGCGCCCTCAAGCTCCGCGTCCAGGAGCCGCAGGTCCACTTGCTCTCCCGCGGTGAACAGGTCCGACAGCCCCCAGGCCAGAGAGAGGGCTGCAGCCTCCGCCCCGGGGCTCAGCGTCAACGGGGCCTCGCCAGGCGTCAGGGCTCTCATGCCGGCCTCGGCGCGGCGGACGTTGGCGCACTCCAGGAGCGCACTGAAGACCAACTCGCTCAGCTCGCGCCGAACGTCCCCGCCGCTCAGGCTCAGTTCAAGGTCCCAGAGGCGCGGGTGCAGCCCTTCGCAAAACTCCCGATACTGCTTCACCGCCGCCGAATCCCTCGGCAGGGCGAGGCAGAGCTCCCCTGCCCGGCGGTTCAGGTCCAGCAGCCGGCGAAGGAGGGCGTCGCCGTCGCCCAGGGAGGTGCGAAGTCCGCCCAGGCGCGACTGTAGTTCCATCTGGAGGGACTTCGCATTCTCCCGTGCGGCGGTGAGGTCCAGGTCGGTCTGCGCCAGCTCTCCCAGGCGCCTCTGAAGGTCCCGCCGCTCCTCGCCGGACAGACAGGCGGAGATGTAATCGTTCTCGTTCTTGAAGCCAACGGACAGCATGTGCTTGCCAAAGGTGATCTCGCCCCTTTGAAGTTCCTCCCGCAGCGTTGCCAGCCTCGTTTCCAGTTCGTGCAGCGAGGCCATGATCTCCTGAAGTCGGGCGCTGCCCTCGGACCGTGCCAGGCGGCGGGCCTCGAGCTGCTGCCGCAGGTCCTCCACGTCTCGCTCCATGCGCTCCTTCTCCGACGCCGGGTCCTTCGAGTTGAACAGGATGATCCGCTTCTGCTGCAGGCTGTCCCGCTCCGCTTCGACGGTGCGCAGCTCCCGCATCAACTCCTCCTTCCGCAGCTTGAAGGCATCCTGCTCCTTTCTGACGGCCGTCGCGGAGGCCTGAGCCGCGGAGAACTGGCGCTCCAGCTCGTCGCGACGCGCCGCGTTCTCCCGCCACTCCGCGGCGCGGACCTCCAGAGCCCTGACGACGGATTCGGGATTCTCGTCCGGGATGCTCTTGTATCCGTAGGGGGAGAGCTGGGCGATCAGCTCCCGACGCAGCGCGTTGAACGCCTCCTCCTGGCTGCGGCTCTCACCCTCGACCCGCGCCTCCTCGGACCGCTCGCTCTGAAGTTGGAACAGCGCCTCCTGGTGGTAGCGCGTCAGTTCCTCGCGGCTCTCGCGGATCCGCGCCAGCTCGTCCGCCGCGGCGTCCCGATCGCGCTGCGCCGCCGAAGCGGCCTCCAGAGCGTTTCGCGCGCGCTGAAGCTGGTCACGCACCTTCTGGCGCACGCGATCCAGCTCCTCAAGGGGCGGGACCCCCACGTTGAACTTCAGCCCCAGCGCCGCGACGCTCTGCGTGATGATGTCGCCCAGCCGCTCCAGGTCCTGTCGCAGGTCCTCTTCGCCACGTCCGATGGAGGATATCTCGCCGACGAGCCACCCCGCGCGGGACTGCCGGCCCTTGAGCTCCGCCCTCAGCTCCTCCATGGCCTTCATGGCGTCGTTGAGCTGTCGGTTGACCTCCTCCGCCTCCGGGACGGCGGTTCCCGACGCATAGGGGTGCGTCATGGCACCGCACAGGGGGCAGGGAACTCCGTCCTCCAGGAGCTCCCTCATGCCGCTCAACTCCTCCATCCCCTGAAGCAGGCGGACGCGCCCCTCCAGTTTCTGGACCTCCTCCTGCAGCGCCTCCGCCTTGCCGGACTGCGTCGCGTCCTGGATGTTCAGCTCTCGCGTTTCCTGCTGCATTCGCAGACGCCGGGCCTGAAGGCCCTGCAACCGCTCCTGGAGCTCCTGTTCCTCCCGGAAGCGCGACGTCAAACGCTCGAGCTCCTCCAAGCGCCGGACGAGCTCATCGCAGGAGCTGCGCCACTCCTCAAGCGACTTCCCCTTCAGAGAGGACTCGTAGAACGTCTGGGCCCGCTGATAGTTTTTCTCCACCACGGTGAACCGGTGCGCCACGTCGGAGAACATCGCCTGACGGTCGTTCAGCGCCGTCTGGGCCTCCTGTTTCTTCCGAATAGCCAGGGCGTAGCTCTCGCGGGAGGCACTGCGCCGCTCCAGGGCTTCGCGGTAGAGGCCGAAGCACTTCTGTATTCCCTGCAGGCCCGTCGCGAGGCGTTCGTCGGAGGCGTGGAGCTGAAGGGACTTCCGGACCTCCCTTAGGGAAAGGCTCAGCTTCTCAACCGCCAGCTGCTCGTCCTCAAGCCGTGCCGTCCGCTCTCGAAGCTCCTGCCCCGCCTGCGACAGCTGGGCCTCCAGCCTCTGAACCGCCTCCTGTCGGTCCCGGAGCTGGCGGTCCAGATCCTGAACCGCCAGCGCGGTTTCAGCCAGGCGCTTCTGAGCGATCAGGCGGTCCCGAAACTCCGACTCCTTGACGGTGAAGGCCTCCTCAGCGTTCTGAAGTTCCGTCCTGGCCGCCGTCATGCTCTCCTTCAGAGCCAGCTGCGCCGTGCGGGCCTGGTCCTGCTCCTGGCGCATCCGCCGGATGCCCTCGTACTCATCCCCCAGCTCCAGGGCCCTGCGCCCGCGGTCCAACCGCTGCTCCATCGGCAGAAAGAGCGCCTTCTCCCGCTCCCACTCCCCGCGCCGGCGGTCCAGCTCCCGAACCTCCTCCGCCGCGCGTCGGGCCAGAAAGCCGCAGTGCACCTCCCTGGCCCTGCGGTCCAGGAGGGCCTCCACGCCAGCGATCTCGTCAAGCGTCCGCGCCAGCTCGTCGCCTGCGGCCTCAGTCTGAGCGACGGGGAAGGCGCCGCGGCGACGAAGCCCCTGATACCTCCGCCAGGACAACGCGGAGACCTCCCCTCGCAGGGCGGGCCCCGCAAGGGCGTCCAGCAGGGCCGCGCGGTCCAAAGAGGGGGCGATCAGGAGCGAGGCAAAGCCGCGCTGGGCCAACAACACCTGATGCAGGAACGCCTCCGGCGGAAGGGAGATCAACTCCTCTACCCCTCCGTTTCCTCCCTCGGCCCTGGCCGGCGCGGGGCCCTCCGGCCGGAGCTCGCGCGCAACGCGGCGGCGCGTCCCCTCGGCTTCAAAGAGAACCTCCACCCTCCGGGGTTCCTCCACCTCGAGGGCCCTGGGCCACGCAGCGCCGTAAAGCGCAAGCCCCAGGATGTCCGGCAGGCGCGGGTCCGCGTGCAGGACATCCGCGGCAGCCGGCTCATCGAGGTCCAGCAGCCAGCCCTCCGCGCCTGCGGCAGGGGCCGCGGACGCCTCAAGCCGCTCGAATTTCACCTGAAGGATGTGTATCAAGACAAAGGGCCTCCTCTGGAAGTCTCCGAACGGGGCACCGGTCAGCGGAAGAATCGCGGTGGAAGGATGTGCCCCAAACGACTTTTCATTATAAACCATCCGCGGAAGTTCGGGGCAAAAAGCGAGATGACGGGGCCTTCGGACAGCGGCCTTCGACGTGAAAGCGGGCGCAGACGAAAAGGGCGGCCCCTCACGGGGCCGCCCGGTTTGTCTTGTGGGGGTGCGGATCAGCGCTTCAGGTTCACGACCTCCTCAAGGATCTGGTCGCTCACCGTCACGACGCGGGTGTTGGCCTGGAAGCCGCGCTGGGCGATGATGAGGTGGGTGAACTCCTCCGTCAGGTCCACGTTCGACATCTCCAGGTTCTGGGACAGGATCGAGCCCTTGCCATTGACGCCAGCCGCGTCGATATTGGCGTTTCCGGAGTTCACCGTCTCCTGGAACATCGTGTCGCCGGCCTTCTCAAGGCCCTGTTCGTTAGCGAAGGTCGCAAGCGCCACTCGGTACATGGGGAGGTTCTGGCCGTTGGTGTACTTGCCCGTGATGGTGCCGTCGCCGCCCACCGAGTAGCCCTCGAGGACTCCCATCTTGTAACCGTCCTGGTACACGGCCTTGGTGGTGGTCTCGGAGGCGTACTGCGTCACGCCCTTCAGCTTGTCGCCGTCGCCACCGAAGTTCAGTTTGATCTTCGAGTTCGTCATCCCCTTCAGGCTGAAGGGAATCTCGATCTCCTGCTCCAGAGGATCGCAGATGGGGCCACAGCCACAGAAGGCGATCTCCCCGGACGAAGGGGTCGGGACGATGGCGCTGGAGTTCCCCGACGAGCTTCCGGTGCCATCCTCACAGTCGGGGCCCGACTGGACCTGCTTGCCGTCCTTGTCCAGTAGGAACGCCTCCCAGCGCCAGCGGTTCTCCGTCAGCTTCTTGAAGTTGACCTCCAGCGTATACTCGTTGCCCTTGCAGTCGAAGATCATCTGCTTCGTCTGGTGGTAGCCGCCCTGGTTGATCTGGGTCAGGGTGTCGAAGGGCTCCTTGGGGTCCGCGAGGTCCTTGGCCTGCTGAACCGCCAACCCAGCCCCATTGCTGACGACCGCGATCTTAAGATTATCCGCGGTAAACCCCGCCGGGAAGGTACCCGTTATCTTCTCGACAAAATCGAACTTGCCGTCTGGCTTGAAGTGAACCGTGGCCGTCAGGGGAACCATTCCCGCCCCGCCCGCGTTGGGATACCACATGCGCAGGGTCACCGGCGTCCCCGAAAGCTTGCTGGGGCTTTCATCGAACTCGGCGATAACAGGGGTCGCGTCTGCTCCATTCTTGAGGGTGAAGGACGCGTAACGCATATCGGCCTTGAGGTTGTACTCAAAGACCGTCGCTCCACTGGGATTTTTGATCTTCA
>NZ_DBHLDX010000058.1:4233-11540 GCF_057312375.1 Fretibacterium sp. | reverse complement strand
GGCTTGCGGCGCGGATTTCGCCTTTGGAGCACGAAAGGCGCTTTGAAGTGGCGAAAGCGATCAATGAAAGGCCGTACATTCTGCGCGAGGAAGCGGCGGAGCTGTTCGGCGTCTACCCGATGAGCCTCTGAACGCCGTGTCTCAACGGAGCTTTTTCGGGGGGGCGGCTAGCGCGGGGCCGCGGAAGGAGGGCTCCTAGGCCCTCTCCCCGACGATGAGGAGGCCGGGGCAGTGTAAAAAAACAACCTGTTGGGCGTCAGTGCAGGCCCGTTTTCATCAGTTTCTCGTAAAGCGCCTCCCGAACGTCCCATCCCAGGGCGGAGGCGGCGTACTCCACCACATACCAGGGCCCCGGGCGCACCCATACGCCGTCTCCAGCCGCGCTCATCTTCGCGAACCGCTCGGGGTCCCCAAGCACCCGCAACGGGGCCGGCGGACGCCAGTCGGCGGGGAGGTTGTAGATATCCTTCTCGGTGCCGCTCAGGAACTCCGCGTCGCACCGGGCCCATTCGGCGTCAAGCTCCTCCAGATCACGGCTCCGATAGCGGTGATAGTCTTTGAATCGACGCTCGCTGACGACCCGGAGTTCCTCGTCCCGTAGGAATCGGGCGAAGCTCTCCGGGGCCCCGATCGCGGAAAAGGCCAAGACGGGAGTAGCGGGTGCGGGGGACTCGCAGGGATGCAGCGTTCCGTTCCATTCCGCCCAGCTGCCGCTCCGGAGCGGGGAGATTAGGATGCGCTCGGCGGGGACATGGCGCTCCACCGACGCTCGAAGGTCGGCCAGGGTCTCCAGGACGGCCTCTGGTCGACCTTGGTCAGCACAATGAGGTGCGCCCCCCCGAGGGTGGATATGGGCTCCCGCAGGATCCCCTAGGGGATCAAGGTCTCGTTGCCGAAGGAGCAGGTCGCGTCGATCAAGACCGCGTTGGCGTCCCGGCCCAGCCGAAGGTAGGGAGGAAGTAAGCAAAAACCCCCTCAGTGAGGGGGTTTTCTATTTCTGAATCCCTTTTGAAACGGGATTTTCGCTTCTGGTGGAGCTAATGGGATTCGAACCCACGACCTCTTGAATGCCATTCAAGCGCTCTCCCAACTGAGCTATAGCCCCAAGGCAAACGGAAGCATTATACAGATTCCTTCCGACCTTGTCAAGAAAAATCCCTTCTGGACTGCACGCTTTAAGTTTGAAAGCGAGTTCGTCAGAGCGACGTGCCGACCACCTGGCCCGTGAGGCTTGGCGCGGAGGCGGCGCTTTCGTTCTCCGAAGCGTCCTTCTGCCAGAGGATGGCGACGCCCGCCCACGTCATGGCCAGGGCCACCAGAGGGTTCAGCCAGTTCATGAAGCAGTAGGGCAGGTAGTCCAGCGTCGCCACGCCCAACACGGAGCTGACGTAGACGCCGCAGGTGTTCCACGGCACGAGCACCGAGGTCATGGTCCCGCTGTCCTCCAGGGAGCGGGACAGCATGGTGGGAGCCAGCCTGCGGCCGTTCCAGCTGCGCTCCTCGAAGGCGCGACGGAACATCCGGCCCGGCACGATAATGGACAGGTACTGTTCGCTCAGGAAGACGTTGGAGAGGAAGGCGGAGGCCAGCACCGAGGCCACCATGCCGAACACGGACCGCACGTGGCGCATCAGGGCCTCTAGGATCACGTCCAGAAACCCGCAGACCTCCAAGATGCCCCCCAGCGAGAGGGCCACGGCGATGAGGCAGATGGTCTCCAGCATCGAGGTCATGCCGCCGCGGGTGAAGAGCTGGGTCAGGAGATGCCCGATCGACGAGAACACCTCCGGGTCCACGGAGAGCGCCGGGGAGCCGGCGAGGAAGATGGACCTGAAGGCCTGCGTCATCTTCGAGATGGCCTCCGGTGTGTCGGCGGCGGCGAATTGGCCCAGGTGTGCCGGCTCGTAGCCGGAGAAGAGGACCATCAGCGTGTCGTGGGCCGAGGAGCCGTTGGCCAGCGACAGGACGATCCCTCCCAGGATGCCCGCCACGATGCCCGGAATGGCGGGGACCTTGAAAAAGGCCATGACCAGGATGATCAGGGGCGGGATGAAGGCCCAGAAGGAGATGGAGAACTCCGCGCGCATCATGTCCTGGATCAGGAGGATGCGGCCGCCGTCCGAGCCCTGCGCGGAACTCCCCATAAAGAGCGAGATCACGAGGGTGATGAGTAGCGTCGGCAACGTGGTCCACATCATGGCTCCGACGTGGTCGAACAGGTTACTGCCCGAAACCGCCGGGGCCAGGTTCGTCGTGTCCGAGAGGGGGGAGAGCTTGTCGCCGAAGTAGGCCCCCGATATGACGAAACCGGCCGTGACGGGAAGCGGCAGGCCGAGGCCTGCGCTGATGCCGATGAGGGCCACTCCGACGGTGCTGGTGGTGGTCCAGCAGCAGCCCGTGGCCAGGGCCACCACCACGCTGATCAGGAGCGACGCGCAGTAGAAGAACCGCGGGCTCATCACCCCGAGGCCGTAATAGATCATCGTGGCGACGACGCCGCTCTGGATCCAGCAGCCCACGAGGCAGCCCACGAGGACGAGGATCAGGATGGCCTGAATGGAAACCTGGATGGCGTTGCAGATGCCGCGCTCCAGGTCCACCCACGAGCACCTGAGCCACGACAGGCCCACCGCCGCGGCAAAGACCGCCGCGAAGAGGAGGGGGACCTGTGCGGGAAGCCCCAGCCCAAAATGAGCGCCCGACTCGAGCTCCACGTCAACGACGCCCAGAGTGACGATCAGCGCGCAGCAAAGCAGAACGAAAAGAGATAGGACAAGACCCGGTTTACGAGATAACTGCATCCCGACATTCCCCCCACACCAAAGATCTGCTGTCGTTTTTTACCTTGTGTTGAGGCTTCGACTATTCCCGGACAGGGTCCTTTAGCGCGAGAGGAATGATTTTGCGTATTGGTCTTCCCCGGCTTACTTCGAAGTCATGTGCATTGTAAAACATTCTGGTGAAAATGCAAGAGGAAAAACGCGGCGCAGCCCCTGCGGCTGAAGGACGCGAGGGTTGCATCTCCCGCGCAGGGCGACAAAAAAATGGCCCGCCCCGATCAAGGGGCAGGGCCTCGTCCGTATCTTTACATAAGAATCGTGCGTCACGCCGACCGCAGGAGCTCCTCCGCCGGGGCCGCCCGCCCCAGGGCGAGCGAGCGCGGCACGTCCAGCACGCGCTGGTTGTCCGATCCGCGCCATGCCAGCGCCAGACTGCGCCGCGCCTGGATAAAGGGGCCGTCCACCAGCACGTCCAGGGCGCGCAGGAGCGCCGCCCAGTCCGGCCTGCCCGCCCTCAGGAGCGCCTCCAAGGTACAGCCCGTCCACGCCATGACGTGATACCCCCGCGCCCGTGCCGCGGCGGCGAGGGGCGCAAGGGCCGCCGCCTGACAGAAGGGCTCCCCTCCGCTCAGGCTCAGGCCATCCAGCAGCGGGTTCGCCGTCAACCGCGCCAGCACCTCGCCGGAGCGGATCGTCCGCCCCCCCTCAAAAGGCTGCGTCTCCGGGTTGTGACACCCCGGGCAGCCGTGTGGGCACCCCTGCACGAAGACCGCGAGGCGCAGGCCCGGTCCGTCCACGATGGAGTCCTCCACGATCCCCGCCAGCCGCAGTTCCGCCTCCAACCCTTCGAGCCTTAGCGCGGGCATGGTTCCGGTCCCGCGTGCTTCACGCGGTCGTGCTCCTCCGCGCGCTTGGCGTCGTTGAAGCGCTCAAGCGTCCCCACGAGGTAGCCCGTGATGCGACGGATGCGCTCGAAGGGTCGGCCCTCCTCCCGCCGGCCGCAGCCGGGGCAGACGTCGTCGATGACGCCCGTGTAGCCACACACGGGGTCCCGGTCCAGCGGGTGATTGATGGCGCCGTAGCCGATGCCCGCCTCCTTCATGGCACGCACCACCTTCTCAAACGCGGTCAGGTTCCGCGAGGGGTCGCCGTCCATCTCGATGTAGGTGATGTGCCCGGCGTTCGTCAGGGCGTGGTAGGGCGCCTCCAACCGTATCTTCTCGAAGGCGTTGAGCCGGTGGTACACGGGAACGTGAAAGCTGTTGGTGTAGTAGCCCCGGTCCGTGACGCCGGGGATGACCCCGAAGCGCTCCCGATCCAGGCGCAGGAAGCGCCCCGACAACCCTTCGGCAGGCGTCGCCAGCAGCGTGAAGTTCAGCCCGTTCGCCTCCGAGGCCGCGTCCATGCGCCGGCGCAGGCGCCCGACGATCTCAAGCCCCAGCTCCTGGGCCTTGGGGTCCTCGCCGTGGTGGGCGCCCGTCAGGCTCTTGAGGCACTCCGCCAGGCCGATGAAGCCGAGGGACAGCGTCCCATGCCTCAGCACGGGGCGCACCTCGTCGTTCCAGCCCAGCGTCTCCGAGTCCATCCACACGCCCTGCCCCATCAGGAAGGGGAAGTTCTTCACCCGCTTGCGCGACTGGATCTCGAGCCGGTCCAGAAGCTGCTGGACCACGAGGTCTGCCATGGCGTCGAGCCGCCGGTAGAACTCATCGAGGTCCCCCTCGCTCAGGATCGCGAGCCGCGGCAGGTTGAGGCTGGTGAAGCTCAGGTTGCCCCGCCCCGTCACCGTCTCCCGGTCCCGGTCCGCCACGTTCCCGATGACGCGCGTGCGGCACCCCATGTAGGCGATCTCCGAGTCCGGGTTCCCTGGCCGGTAGTAGCTCAGGTTGAAGGGCGCGTCGATGAAGGCGAAGTTGGGGAACAGGCGTTTTGCGCTGACGCGGCAGGCCAGTTGGAACAGGTCGCCGTTCGGGTCCTCCGGGCTGAAGTTCACCCCCTCCTTCACTTTGAAGATGCTGACGGGAAAGATGGGCGTCTCGCCGTGCCCCAGGCCCGCCTCCGTCGCAAGGAGCAGGTTCCGCGTCACCATGCGGCCCTCCGGCGAGGTGTCCGTGCCGTAGTTCAGCGAGCTGAAGGGCACCTGCGCCCCCGCCCTGCTGTGCATGGTGTTCAGGTTGTGGACCAGCGCCTCCATGGCCTGATACGTTTCGCGATCCACGTCCTGCTGCGCCTCTCGAAGCGCCGCCTCCTGAGCGCGCTCCACCGCCTCCCGCGGCACCCCAAGCCTCAGGAGCGCCTCCCGCTCCCGCGACTGACGCTCGTCCGTCGCCCCCATGCGGATGGGGTCCCCCTCCAGGCCGTCGAGGGCCGCAGTAACCCCGGCCTCCACGGCCCCCCCGGCGAGGAGGCTCAAGGCGCGCAGGAGGTTCCGGCGATAGGCCTTGGCAAAGGTGCGCGCCACGTAGGGCGCCATGTCGCAGTCGAAGGCGGGGATGCTCTGTCCGCCGTGCTGGTCGTTCTGGTTCGCCTGAAGCGCGATGCAGGCCAGCGCCGCGGCGCTTCGGATGCCGGAGGGCTCCCGCAGCGTGCCGTGCCCCGTGCCGAATCCTCCCTTGAAGAGCCGCTTCAGGCCGATCTGACAGCAGGTCGTCGTCAGGGTCAGGAAGTCCATGTCGTGGATGTGGACGTCTCCGCTGCGGTGCGCCTCGGCGTGCTCCGGCCGCAGGATGAATATCTCGTTGAAGTGCTTCGCGCCCTCGGAGCCGTAGCGCAGCATCGTCCCCATGGCCGTGTCGCCGTCGATGTTGGCGTTCTCGCGCTTCAGGTCGCTGTCCCGCGCGTCCCGGAACGTCAGCGCCTCGTAGACGTTCATCAGGTGGCTCTTCATCTCCCGCGCGCGGCTGCGGGACGCGCGATAGAGGATGTAGGCCTTGGCCGCCCTCGCGCGGCCGGACTCGATCAGCACCTCCTCCACGATGTCCTGAATCTCCTCCACCTGGGGCACGCCACCCTGGAGTTCCTGCTCCATGTGGGCCACGACGCGCTCCGTCAGCGGCATGGCCTCCGCTCCAGGTTCCCCCACCGCCGCCAGGGCCCGTCCGATGGCCCCGGCTATCTTCTCAGCGTTAAAGGGCACCTCGCGCCCATCCCGCTTCCTGATCCTGGCGAACATCTCTCTTTGCCTCCTTAAAAAAGAACGCCCCCTCAAAAAAACCGCCCCCTCCGGGAGATGGAGGGGGCAGGCGCTCGCGCCTGAACGCGAAAGGGCCGCACGCCCTCCCGTCGTCCGCAGGAGTTCGCGTTCATGGGCCCAGGCAGGTCTTCTGACTTGGGATCCTCGGCGCCTCGTCCTTTCCGGATCGCTCCAGTGGACTTTCGAGGGGCCTCCCCGTTCACAGCGGCGGGACCGTTCAGGATTCGCACCTGCTTCCCTTTTGCCCGGCGCACACGCCGGAACCCGCGCCCATATGCTTCAAAAGTGCAGCCTCATTATACACCAGCCCCACGCTGTCCCGGCGGCGTGGGGCTGCCGCTACGTGGAGCTGGTCGTCCCCGACGCACGCGCACCAGCCCCGTTGCCGGCGGCACAACCCGTTGACGAAGGAAGGCGCGCTTTCCGTCAATCGAATATACTATCAAGCGGCCGGCGGTGCTGGCCCCACAGGCTTGACCCTCCCCTGGCTGGAGGGACTACGATGGGTCCTGTCGGAGGGCGAGGGGCGAAAAACGCGAAGGGAGGAGGAGTTTGATGAGCAACCTGTTGACGATCGGGGATTTCTCCAAGGCGACGATGCTCTCGGTGAAGACGCTGCGCTTTTATGACGAAAGGGGCATCCTGAAGCCCGTCTGGGTGGACGAGGCGACGGGGTATCGGCACTACTCCGCGGGACAGTTCGTGGAGGCCCTGCGCATTCGGCGACTGAGGGAGCTGGACGTGCCCCTGGAGGAGATACGCGCCTTTCTGGGTGCACGGGAGCCTGATGCGATCGCCGCCTTCCTGGCCCGACACCGGCAGGTGCTCCAGGAACGCCTGGAGAAGGGACACAGGGACCTGGAGCTCCTGGAAAAACTCACTTTGGAGAAGGAGGCGTTTTTCTTGTCCTACAAAATTACGGTACGCGAGGTGGCGCCTGTGCGGGCGCTGACGCACCGCTGCATCGTCACGATGGAGAACCTGTCGGAGGAGAGCCATCGGGTCTTTACGGAGCTGTGGACCCACCTGGAGCGGCACGGCAGTGCCTACGGCGGGGAGTGCTTCGACATCTACTATGGGGAAGAGTTTGACCCCAACAACATCGACGTCGAGTACTGCCTGTCCTTTACGAACCCGGTCCCGGACACGGATCGGTTGAAGGTCCGCACGGTGCCGGGCGGCCTGATGGCCTGCACCCTGCACAAGGGGCCTTACGACCAGTTGGAGGGTGCCTACACCGCGCTGCGGCACTGGATGGAGGAGAACGGCTACGAGCCCGTGGCCGGCTCCGACGGCGCGCGAAACGTCTACCTGAACAGCCCTCACGAGGTCCC
>NZ_DBHLDX010000058.1:0-4133 GCF_057312375.1 Fretibacterium sp. | reverse complement strand
ATGTGCTCGTACTCGGTCCCGTTCATCCGCCACCGGAGCTTCATCCGGTGCCGCCCCCGCTCGGCGGTGAACTCGAACCGAACGCTCCAGCGGCCCCCATACTGGCCGTCCTCGTACCCCTCGCGTTCGGGATAGAGGGTGCGGTCGTCGTAGAGCCCGGAGAACAGCCCGCACCGCTCGATGATGAGCCGCACGGAATCGGGGTCGGGCTTCCGCTCAAACAGCGCGTTGGTCCGCATCTCGTCGCCGTCGTGCCGGGCGTCGCGCGTCACGCGCCAGCTGACCAGTCCGCCGCCGCCGAGGTTCGTCCCGTTTCCGCCCACCGCCAGCGCCAGGACCGCGCGCTCAGGATTGCCGGAGTCGCTCCCGTTGGACGGGCGCCACGCCAACCGCAGCTCGGCGTGCCCCGGCTGTGCCGTGAACGACGCACGGTACAGCCGCTCGCCCGTTCCGCCCTCGACCGGCGTCAGGGACGCCGGGTTCAGCTCCCGCTCGCTCCACTCCCGAACGACCCCGCCGTCCCGGCCCAGAAGCGTGAGCGTCACGGACCCCTGGCGGGGCCTCATGTCGGGCTTGAAGCGGGCCATCACCATCACGTCTTGTCCGGCGCTTGGACTCTGTGGGCTCGCCGTAAACCCGATGAGGTCCGCTCTGTACGGCTCCGCCGCCGCGTCCCGCGGGAATACGGCCACCGAAGCCAAAGCGCAAACCGTCAGGATGAACGCTGCAAACCACCTCATGGTAAACCTCCTGTCTTTCCCTTCGTCGTCAACCGCTTTCATATAGACTGTAGCGGTCGACCTCCGTCGTCCACGCGAATACCTTACCCCGAAAACGCCTTCGGCACAAATGCGTTTGATGGGGACGGGGAAAGGGGCACCTGGCCTAATTCTCACGGAGAGCCGAAGTGCCCTCGTCCCGCGGACCCTCGCGAAAATAACGGTGTTAGAATACCTGTGGGAACGCTGGCTAAATCGTTGAGGGCGATCAGCCGCATGGCCTCCTCCAAGGGGATGCAGCCCCATGTTAAAATTTCAGGGAGGCGCTGAAGGATACCCGCCAAGATGCCCTCAGTGATCGCTCAACCATTAGTCAGCGCTTCTCTGTATTGCTTCACGTTCATTTTCCGAGCGAACCCGAAAGGAGCCTGCCACGTTGGGGGCCCATTACCTTAGTCTACGAGGAGGCGGGTCATGCCGCACTTGATCGTCATCGAGGGCCACGAGGGGCAGCGGCGTCAGCTGGAGGAAACGCTGACGGCCCTGGCGCGGGAGGACCGCCAGGTGTCGGGAAAGTTCGACGCCGACGGGACCTTCCCCGACTGGCGCGCCCTCCTGGAACGGGTGGGCAGCCGCGGGCTCTTCTCCGCGCGGGAGGCCGTCGTCGCGGAGGGGTGCGAGGCCCTGGGGGCCTTCCCCGACGGCCTGGCAGGCTCCCTTGAGGGACCGGAAGCGGACGCCGTTATCGTCGCCACCTTCGGCGGGGAGGCCAAGAAGGTCTTTTCCAAAGAGGTGCTGGCCCTCAAGAAGGTCCGGTTCCTGAAGGCGGAGGCCTCCGTCCCCCCCTGGAAGCGAAAGGACTGGCTCCTGAAGCTGGCTCAGGAAAAGGGCTGGCGCTTGGCGCCGGACGCGGCCCTCCTCCTGGGGGAGTCCATCGAGTCCACGGAGGAGCTGCGCAGCGAGCTCGCCAAGCTGGCGCTCTACGCCGACGGGAGGGAGATCGCGCTGGCGGACGTCCGCGCCCTCTCCTTCGACGAGGGAGGGCGCGCGCTCCTGACGTTCCTGGACGGCGTGTGCGCGGGCAATGCCCCGGACGTGGCCCGCGCGCTGAGCCGCCTGTCGCGGGACCCCCTGCTGCCCGTCCTCACGGCGCTCTGCAACCGCCTGCGCCCGGCGCTCTACATCGCCTCCTTTCCGGAAAACGAGGCCCAGGCCGCTGCGGCCGCCGGCGCGAACCGGGAGTACGCGATGCGCATGGCGCGGGGGGCCCTGCGCCTCTTCGGGGCGGAGGCCGTCAAGGACTTCATGCTGCGGGCTGTTCGGCTCTCCTTCGCAGAGAAGACCTCCGCCGCCCAGGGCTGGCCGGGCTTCGAGCTGATCGTCTGGGACCTGCTGGCGGGGAAACAAAGCCCTCAGCGGACAACCGCCTCCCGGCGCTGACGGCCCCTGAGCGCAGGCCGGTGCAGACAAACGGACTCTTAGGGCATGGCATGAGGCTGACTGGTGCCGCCTTGCCGTTCCACCGTGGGGGCGGCGCTTTTGCCCCGCTTTTATGCTACAATGGAACGAAGCGGGAGGCAGACGCCCCCCACGCGGTCAGCGAACCGCTCTCAACCTTACCTGTTTTCTGCGAAACGGAGGCGAAGTTCGATGGAAGTACGTTTTGTACAGCGTGGAACGGAGATCGACAGCAAGCTTCGGGACTACATGGACTCCAAGATGTCCAAGCTGGAGAAGTTCTTCGACAAGATCCAGAACTGCCAGATCGTCGTCAGCCACCACAAGGGCAACTTCAACATTGAGACCACCGCGAACGCCAACGGGGTGATCCTCCGCGCCGAGGAGAACGCCACGGAGCCGCGCAGGGCCTTCGACCTGTCGCTGAAGAACCTGGAGCGCCGCATCAAGCGCTACAACTCCTACCTCAAGGACAAGGGGCAGTTCAAGGGCGGCGCCGACTTCTCCTTCAACCTGGAGGAGGGGCAGGAGCCTGTGGCCAGCGACGTGCCGGTGATCGAGAAGGTGAAGAAGATCCCCGTCCAGCCCATGAGCCCTGAAGAAGCCGCCATGCAGATGGAGCTCGTCGGACACTCGTTCTTCATGTTCCAGAACGCGGAGACCGGCGACGTCAACGTCGTCTACAAGCGCCGGACCAGCGACTACGGCCTGTTGGAGCCGGTGCGCTGAACCCGCTTTAACGGCTTTAACAATAACTTGAACAATCGAAACCAAAGAGCGGAGCCGCGCGGCCCCGCTCTTCTTGCCTCTCTCGAACGTCAGCCCCCGCCGGCGCCCCGACTGCCCCAGGACGGGCTAGAGCGCGAGCTCCGAGCCGACGCCGGCCCAGTCCGTGTCCGGGTGCGCCTGCGCCAGGCGCGCAGCAGCCCGGAAGCCCGTGCAGTGGTTCAGGCGCCATCGCCTCACGCGCCACGACGCCATGAGCGTCACCCAATCCTCCACCTCCTCCGGCGTAAGGCTCATCATGTGCGCTCCGCCAGCCACCAGCTCGAACTGCTCCACGCCGAAGAGGTCCCGGACGCGCGCGACGATGTTGGGCAGCGCCGCGTGGGCGCACCCCAGGAGCAGCGCCCATCCCCTGGGTCCGCGGACCAGGAAGGACAGGTCGTCGGCGAAGGTGTCCGGACGGACCGTTCCGTCCTCCCCGCGCTCGTACATGAGGCCGCGGGAGGCGTAGCGCGGGTCGCGGCCCTCGGGGGGGACGTCGAAGGCGAAGACGCTCGGCAGCAGCTCAACGGCCCCCTGAACCGGCCGCAGCGGCACCTCCCGCAGCACGGCCCCGCCGGTGGGGCTCAGGTCCTGCCCCTCGAAGCGCTCCCTCACGGCTAGGGGCGAGGCAAAGACGCGGTCCCGAACCTGGGGCGCGGCCTCCAGAAAGGCGGGGAGGCCTCTTGCGTGGTCGTTGTGGCCGTGGCTCAGCGCCACGCAGTCCACCGACTCCGGCGAGAGCCCCAGGACCCGCATGTTGTTCAGGAGCGTGTGCCCCGTCTCCCCCGTGTCGATCAGGAGGCTGCCCGACGGCGTCGTCAGGAGGGCCGAGTACCCCCACTCCCCCAGAAGCCCCGCCCTGGGCGTCGTGACCCAGTTGTCCACAAGAACCGTCAACTTCATCTCACGCAAAACCACCTTTCCTAACATGGGACTGCACCCCCTTCGAGGAACCTGCGGTCGACCGTCCTCAGGACGGGTCGCGGATGAGGTTCAGCAGCTCCTCCGCGGAGAGCTTCACGGCGCGGCCGCTGTCCTCCAGGAGCCCGTCGGCCAGGTCACGCTTCCAGGCGTGCAGCGCCACGATCTTCTCCTCTATGGTGCCGCGGGCCACGATGCGGTACACCGTCACGGGCCGGGTCTGTCCGATGCGGTGGGCGCGGTCGGAGGCCTGCTCCTCCACGGCGG
>NZ_DBHLDX010000057.1:0-11960 GCF_057312375.1 Fretibacterium sp. | reverse complement strand
ACAAGGTGGGCTGCAACGGCATGGCGGAGCTGACGCGCTACGCCATCCGGGAGGGGTACCTCGACCTGAGCTGAGCGGCGGACGCGCACGACTGGAACCGTTTTCATTGAGAAAGGACAAAGGGTCCCGCGGAACGAGGCGGGACCCCTTTTGTCATCTGCCCGTCCCTGTCACACTTTTTACTAACGCAGTTTAACGCTTTTCCTTATAGCGAGGAGCGCTGATTTCTCTTTATAATGCCTTACGTTTTATTCTGTTGTTCCGCTGTTCCGCTATCCCATATTCCGCTATTTTGAAAAGGAGTGATCACGGCATGAAACTTGAGATCGGAGCCTTTCACGTCAAGGACGTCAAGTTCGGCGACAGGACGGGCTACAGCAAGGGAATCCTCACCGTCAACAAGGAGGAGCTCCTGAAGGTCGTGAAGGAGGACGAACACATCACCACCGCGGACCTTCGGATCGTCCATCCCGGCGACGAGGTAGTCCTCTGCCCCGTCAAGGAGGCGCTTGAGATGCGCTGCAAGGTATCGGGCGGGCACGGGGTCTACCCCGGAGTCCTGTCCGAGATGGAGATCGCGGGATCGGGCCGGACACACTGCCTGCAGGGCTGCGCGCTGCTGGTCGTTGGCGAGCACGCCGGCGGATTCCAGGATGGCCTGATCGCCATGGGTGGACAATACCAGCACCACACCATCTTCGGCGACATGCCAAACCTCATCCTGGTCGCGGACACGGACGAGGAGTTCGAGCGCAGGGAACAGCAGAAGAAGAACCACGCGCTCCGCTGGGCCGGAATGAGGCTGGCCGAGTACGTCGGCCAGTGCGTCAAGGACCTCGAACCTGAAGACATCGAGGTTTACGACCTGCCTCCTATCCCCGACCGCACCGACGCCGTCAAGGCTCTGCCCGGCGTGCTCTACGTGCTCCAGCCCCAGACCCAGATGGAGGCCATGGGCTACAACACCCTCATCTACGGCTGGGACGGCAACCACATCCTGCCCACACTGATGCACCCCAACGAGCTACTGGACGGCTGTATGGTGTCGGGCAGCTTTATGCCCTCTTCCTCGAAGATTTCGACCTACGAGTTCGCGGTCAACCCGATGATCAAGAGGCTCTACGCCGAGCACGGCAAGACGATCAACTTCCTGGGCGTCCTGATGTCCACGCTGAACGTCAAGATGGACGAGAAGGTGCGCTGCGTCAAGATGGCCGGGGAGATCGCGGTCAACCTCGGCGCGAAGGGCGCGGTCGTCGTCGAGGAGGGATACGGCAACCCCGACGTGGACTACACCGCCATGCTGGTGGAGCTTGAGAGGCTGGGGATCAAGACGGTGGGGCTCTCCGACGAGTGCACGGGCCGCGACGGGGCGTCCCAGCCTCTCGTGTCCATGAACCCCGCCACCGACGCCCTGGTCACCACCGGCAACGTTTCCCAGATGTACACGTTCCCCAAGATGGAGGTCATCGGCGAGCTGGAGGCCCTGGCCCGCGACGGCAACAGCGGAGGCTGGGAGGGCTGCATCAATCCCGACGGCTCCTTCGTCATGGAGAACAACGGGATGTTCTGCGCCAACCACATCAGCGGCTACTCCAGAAGGACCTGCGCCGACTTTTAGCTGAGGAGGGATAAGCAATGAAGGCGATTCACTATATCAACCAGTTCTTTGGCCAGGTCGGCGGCGAGGACGCGGCCGACGCCAAGCCGGTCTTCCACGACAGCCTCATCGGCTGCTCCACGATGCTGAACGGCATGATGCCGGACATCGAGGTCACCAACACGATCGTCTGCGGCGACAACTACGTCACCAACCACACCAAGGAGGCCCTGCAGGAGATACTGGCCTGGCTTGACACCAAAAAGTTCGACATCTTCTTTGCCGGTCCCGCGTTCATGGCCGGACGCTATGGCGTGGGCTGCGGGCTGGTCTGCAAGGCCGTGGCCGAGAAGTACGGCGTGCCGGTCATCACCTCGATGAACGAGGAGAACCCCGGCGTCGAGGAATACAAGACCGTCGCCTACATCTTCAAGGGTGGACGCAAGGCGACCTTCATGAAGGACGACGTCACCCTGATGGCCAAGTTCGCCCAGAAGATCGCGAAAGGCGAGCCCCTTCTGCCCGCGGCTCAGGAGGGCTACTTCCCGCGCGGGGTCCGCGCTGAAATTCCCGCCCCCGACGGCCGCATGGCCGCCGATCGCGTCATTGACATGCTGGTAAAGAAGCTGAACGGAGAGCCCTTCCAGACGGAGCTCATCATCCCCAAGATGGAGAAGATCCCGCCCGCGGCGCCCGTTCCCGACCTGAGCAAGGCCACCATCGCGCTGGTCTCCTCGAGCGGCGTCGTCCCGGTGGACAACCCCGACCGCATCCAGAGCGCCTCCGCCCAGAAGTGGGGCAAGTACGACATCTCGAAGCTCGACTCCCTGCCTGAAGGAGTGTTCAAGACCATCCACGCCGGCTTCGACCCCGCAGCCATGTGCGCAGTGCCCGACCGCGGCGTCCCCGTCGACGCCATGCGCTATTTTGAGAAGCAGGGAAAGATCGGCAAGCTCTACGACCACTACTACGTCACCGTCGGCACGGGTACGACCCAGGCCTTCGCCGCCAAGTTCGGCAGGGAGATAGCCCAGGAGCTGCACAACGCCAAGGTCGACGCCGTGGTCCTCACCTCGACCTGAGGCACCTGCACTCGTTGCGGTGCAACGATGGCAAAGGAAATCGAGCGCACGGGCATCCCGGTGGTCGTGATGTGCAACCTCATCGACGTGGCCAAGACGGTGGGCGCGAACCGCATGGTCCAGACCGTTTCCGTCCCCTATCCCCTTGGGGACCCGGAGCTGAGCAAGGAGGCCGAGTGGCAACTGCGCACCAGCCGCGTCGGCGCCGCCCTGGACGCCCTCGCCACGCCGGTGGAGGCCCCCACGGTCTTCCCCTCCAAGTTCTAAGGCGACAGGGCGTTATCCCGCTGTCGTAAAAGAGGTTGAGCGCAGGGGCCGGAGCCTGTCCTTTGACGTCCCGTTTCCGGCCCCTGTCCTTCCCTTCATCCTCTCGACCCTGAAAGGAGTTGCAATACATGACGGACAACACCACGAAGAGTGGCGGACAGGATCGCGGGTCCGCAGGAAAATTCAACTCCGTCTACCTGATCTCCATCGCCATCACCCTGGCCGTCGTGGCCTGGGGCTATCAGGCCCCGGAGGCGTTCGGCCGCTTCGCCGACGCGCTGTTCGGCGGGCTGACGAAGTACTTCGGCTGGGGCTACCTGCTCACGATGAACCTTTTCGTCCTGTTCTGCATCGCCATGGCCTTCGGCCGCTTCCGCCACGTGCGCCTCGGCCGTCCTGAGGACCGGCCGGAGCACAGCAACATCTCCTGGTTCGCCATGCTCTTCTCCGCCGGCATGGGCGTGGGGCTGGTGTTCTACGGCGCGGCTGAGCCCCTGATCCACTTCGGCAACGCGCCCTTCGGCGCGGAGCCCGGTTCGATCCAGGCAGCGCGCGACGCCATGCAGATATCGTTCTTCCACTGGGGACTACATCCCTGGGCTGGCTACGCAGTCATCGCCATGCCGATGGCCTACTATCAGTTCCGGCGCAACTCTCCTGGACTCATCAGTTCCCTGTTCGTCCCCCTCGTCGGCCAAAAAGCCGTTGACGGTGCCTTCGGGAAGTTCGTGGACATCCTGGCCATCTTCGCCACCCTGGCCGGCATCACCACGTCGCTGGGCCTCGGCACCCTGCAGCTCAGCAGCGGCCTGAACGAGATCGTGGGACTCGGCAAGACGACCATGATCCAGGTCGGTATCATCATCATCCTCGCCGTGCTCTACACGGGCTCGGCCGTGATGGGCATCGACCGCGGCATCAAGTGGGTGGCCAACTTCAACCTCTTCGTCTGCCTGCTGCTGATGGCCACCCTGTTCCTCGTGGGCCCAACGCTGCCCATCGTGGACTCCCTGATGACGGGCGTGGGCGATTACCTCAGCGGGTTGGTGAAGGAGAGCTTCTCCATGGCTCCCTACGGCGGGCCCTACGAATCGCACCTGAGGAGCTGGACCCTGTACTACTGGGCCTGGTGGATCGCGTGGGCGCCCTTCGTCGGCTCCTTCGTCGCCCGCATCTCCCGCGGCCGCACGATCGCCGAGTTCGTCGCCGGAGTCCTCATCGTCCCGGCGCTCGGCAGTTTCACGTGGTTCGCCATCTTCGGGACCTCCGCGCTGCACCTCCAGCTGGTTCGTGGCATCGACATCGCCGCCCAGGTCACGAAGGACATCTCCGTGGGCGTCTTCGCCCTCTACAAGTACTTCCCTCTGGGTTTCGTCATGTCGGTCCTCATGCTGGTCCTCATCACGACGTTCTTCGTCACCTCCGCCAACTCAGCCACGTTCGTGCTGTCGATGTACTCCAACCAGGGCGACCTCAACCCCTCCAAGTCCAAAATGGGTGTCTGGGGCGTCCTAATGGCCGCGTTGGCCATCGTGCTCCTGATGACCGGCGGACTGCAAAACCTCCAGACCATCTCCCTGACCGCCGCGCCTCCCTTTGCTGTCATCATGATCTGCGCCTGTGTTTCCCTGTGGAGGAGCCTGTCGAAGGACGAGGCGGAGGGCAGGCTGTAGCGCGGCATGTTCCCGAAGGTTGTTTTTGAGGGCGTCCCCGGCGGCGCCCTCGCTTTTATATCATCAGGAGGTACGGCAACGATGAAAAACGAAAGCTGTCTCCTGCTCTTTTCACACGAGCGCCCCTGTTGGGACGAGGAGACCCTGGCGCTTGCCGGCGAAGCCCCCCACGCGCTGGGGGAACTCCTCAAATCGGGCGACCTCATGAGAATCGCCGCGGGCTACGGGCTCACGCCACAGGGCGTGCGGACGCGGGAACGGGTCTCGCGGGAGCTCTGCGTTCCCGTGAGCTCGGCGGGTGAGGTCCTGGTCGACGAGGTCCGGGCGGGCACGGCACTGGAGCGGAACCGCCTGGAACAGTTGCTGGACCGGGCGTTCATGACCGACTGGGGCATCAAGGAGATTACCGTCCGGGAGGAGTTTCCCGTCGTGCCCCGCCTGCCGGACGACCGATATTTCGCGCTCATGAATGGGCGCGTCCAGGCGCTCTGGCCCGACGACCCCACCGTCAGGTCCTTCCTCAAGGCGTTTCCCCACTGGGGCGTCGCCGCTCGGCCCCTGCCCGCTCCGGGACAGGAGGCACTGGACCGATGGGCCGCGGAGAACGGGGCCCCAATAGGGGCTCTGACGTTCGACTTCGTTCTGCGGAGCCGCTACGACTTCAACCATTACAAGGGCCTTGAACCCCTGCCCAGCGACCGCTTCAGGTTCCTCAACGCCGACCGGCTCTTCGCCCAAAAGGTACGGGGCCGGACGGAGGATCTGCTGCCCCTGATCGGGCGCCTCCACGTCTTTTTGATGGAACAGCGCCGCATCTACGTTCCAGGGTGGTTCGACATCGACAGGGAGGAACAGGAGAACTGGGTGCTGCTGGCCCTGGCCACGGACACGGAGGCGCAGTTGGCTTCCCTCACGGCGACGCTGCGCGCCTGGGGACACGACCTGATCGACCCCGCCAACCCGCTCTACATCGTCGGCACGAGCATCGAACGCCTGAGGGCGCAGAGGGAGCAGAAGCGCACGCTCTACGACTGGTTTCAGGAGGAGACGGTGCGCATCCTGCGCCCCGACGCCCCGGACGGGGAGTAGGAAACGACAGCAAAGGAGATCAAAACAAGCGATGGATATGGAAAGAGTCCTGCTTCTCTTCTCGCCGGAGCATCCCTGCTGGGACAGGGAAACCGTCTCCCTCGCAGGGGAGGACCCCTCGGCCCTGGCGCAGCTTGCCGAGGCCGAGGACATCGTGCCAATGGGCGGCGGCTTCGTGCTCACATCCAAGGGAATACAAACGCGGGAACGGGTCTCACGGGAGCTCTGCGTCCCCACCTCCCCGATAACAAGGAGCGTTTCCAACGAACTGGAGGCCGGTGCAGCACTGGAGGTCAACCAGATGGTGCAGTACCTGGACCGGGCGTTCATGACCGACTGGGGCATCAAGGAGATTACCGTCCGGGAGGAATTTCCCGTCGTGCCCTGCCTGCCGGACGACCGGTATTTCGCGCTTATGGACGGGCGCGTCCAGGCGCTCTGGCCAGGCGAGCCTCTGGTGCGTTCCTTCATGGAGGCCTTCCCCCACTGCGACTTTTCTGCGCGTCAACGCCCCGCTCCCGGGCAGGAAGCCCTGGACCACTGGGCGGAAGAAAACCATGCACCCCTGGGGACCCTGACGGTCGACTTCGTGCTGAGGCACCGCCACGACTTCAATCACTACAAGGACTACGCGCCCCTTCCGACCGATGTCTTCAGGTTCCGCAACGCCAGCCTGCTGATGGCTCAGAAGGTGAGCGGTCCTTGCACGGACCTTCTGCCCTTCCTCGGAAAGGTTCACCTCTTTTTCATGGCGCAGCGCCGGGTCTACGCCCCGGGGTGGTTCGACATGGACTGCGAGGACCAGGAAACCTGGAAGCTGCTGACGCTGGTGACGGACACAGAGGCGCAGCAGGACGACCTCACGGCGACGCTGCGCGCCTGGGGGCACGACCTGATTGAGCCCGCCAGGCCGATGTTCATCCTCGGCACGAGCATCGAGCGCCTGAGGAATCAGAAGGAACCCCAGCGCATGTTCTACGACTGGTTTCAGGAGGAGACGGTGCGCATCCTGCGCCCCGACGTCCCGGACGAGGAGTGACGCGGCAGGTCCGCTGCGCCGGTCCTCGAACCTGTCTCAGAAGCTCCGGCCCCCTTGCCCCATCAGCCCTGCCGCGTATAATAAGCGAGAATTTATGCATGATCTGCAGGATGCCGAGAGGGCGTTAACGCGATGGCCCGGACGACGGAAGGGCCGCGCGAGGGCGCCGTGCCGTCTTAATCCTTGGGGGAGGTTTTCATGAACGACGTGGGCGGGGTTGACCGCGGACTTGAGCGCGGGAAGGACGATGCGGTGCGCATGGCGGAGCTCTACGAGGAGCTGGCGCGCCATGCGCACCTCTACTACGACGAGGACGCGCCGGAGATTCCCGACGCGGAATACGACGCGCTAGTCCGGGAGCTGGCGGAGCTTGAGCGCGCACACCCGGACCGGGTGCGGCCGGATTCGCCGACGCGCCGCGTGGGCGGCACGGTGCTGGAGGGGTTCGAGAAGGTGCGCCACGAACACCCCATGCTATCCCTGGACAACGTCTTCAGTCCGGAGGAGCTGTCGTCGTTCCTGGAGCGCATCCGAGGGGACGTTCCGGAGGACGACTGGTCCTTCACCTGTGAGATGAAGATCGACGGCCTCGCCGTTTCGCTGCTCTACGAGGACGGTCGATTCGTCCGGGGGGCCACGCGGGGGGACGGCCGCGTCGGGGAGGACGTGACGGAGAACCTGCGCACCCTGCGGACCCTCCCCATGCGCCTGAAGGGCGCTCCGGCGGGGCGCATGGAGGTGCGCGGCGAGGTGCTGATGACGTGGGACCGTTTCAATGCGCTGAACGAGCGTCGAGAGGAGCTGGGCGAGCCACCCTTCGCCAACCCGCGGAACGCCGCCGCAGGCACGCTGCGCCAGATGGACTCGCGCATCGTCGCGGAACGCGGCCTGGATGCCTTCCTCTACTACCTCGTTGACGCCCCGTCCTTCGGCGTGGCGCGTCAGGGGGACGCCCTGGAGTGGCTGGCGGAGCGCGGCCTGCCCATCCAGCCGGCGTGGCGGCGCTGTGCGTCGCTGACCGAGGTGGAGGCGTTCATCGCCGAGTGGCAGGAGAAGCGCTTTTCCCTGCCCTACGTGACGGACGGCGCCGTGGTGAAGCTGGACGACCTGACGCTGTGGGACGGCCTGGGGGCCACGGCCCATGCGCCGCGCTGGGCGGTGGCCTACAAGTACCCGCCGGAGGAGGCGCGGACGAGGATCCTGAGCATCGACATCTCCGTGGGACGCACAGGGGCCCTGACGCCGGTGGCCAACCTGGAGCCGGTGCGGCTGGCGGGCACCGTCGTGCAGCGCGCGGGCCTGCACAACGAGGACGAGATTCGGCGCAAGGACGTTCGCGTGGGCGACGTGGTGCGCGTCCGCAAGGCGGCCGAGATCATCCCGGAGGTCGTGGCCGTGGAGAAGGAACGCCGCACGGGTGCGGAACGGCCCTTCGAGATGCCGGATCGCTGCCCTGCCTGCGGGTCCGAGGCGGTGCGACTGCCGGACGAGGCGGTGCTGCGCTGCCCGAACCGCGCCTCCTGCCCCGCGCAACTGAAGGAGGGCCTGCGATACTTCGCTTCCCGCGCGGGGCTGGACATACGGGGACTGGGAGAGCGGCTGGCGGAGCAGCTGATCGACAGCGGCCGGGTCAGGACGCTCTCCGACATCTACGACCTGACGGAGGAGGACTGGGCCTCGCTGGACCGCCTGGGAGAGAAGTCCGCCAAAAACCTGATGGGCGCGCTCAAGGCCTCGAAGGGCCGTCCGCTCCAGGCGCTCATCGCGGCGCTTGGCATCCGCTTCGTGGGCAAGCGCGTGGCGGAGCTCCTGGCGGAACGTTTCGGCAGCATGGACGCCCTGTCGGCAGCCTCGGAGGCGGAGATCGCGGACGTCGAGGGCGTAGGGCCGGTCATCGCCTCCTCCGTCGAGGCGTTCTTTCGCGACGAGGCAAACCTGGCGCTCGTGGAGCGGCTGAGGGAGCGCGGGCTGAACTTCTCCTCGGAAGACGCCACCGGTCACAAGGGAACGGAGCTTACGGGAAAGTCCTTCGTCTTCACGGGAGAGCTCTCCTCCCTGAAGCGCGCCGAGGCGGAGGCGCTGGTCAAGGCCCATGGCGGCAGCGCCTCCGGCAGCGTCAGCTCGAAGACCAGCTTCCTCGTGGCGGGCGCGGGCGGAGGAAGTAAGCGAAAGCGGGCGGAGGCGCTGGGGGTCCCCATCATCAGCGAGGAGGACTTCCTCAGGATGATCGGCGGCAGCGCCCCGGCTTAATCGCTCTTCTGGAGAAAGGCAAAATCCTCCCACCTTTATTCGGCAGCCCCTCTAAGTCCGGAGGCGGGATACGCCGTCCACCTCTGGCGACCGGCGCGGGGGTCTCGTAAAATAGCCGCCGGGTTGTCGAATTTGCTGAGTTTTGGGAGGAAGCTGAAAAGAGATGCTCGCACATTGGAAGAAACTGGCCCTTCTGGCGACGCTGTGCGGCGCCCTTTGCTGCGGCGCCCTGATCTTTGCCGCGCCGCTTCGGAATGCCTTTGGCGGTTTCGTCGCCTGGCTGGTGGAAACGATCGGGCGCCTGGGCTACGCGGGGATAGCGGGCCTGATGTTCCTGGAGTCCTCGTTCTTCCCCTTCCCCAGCGAGGTGGTGATGCCTCCCGCGGGGTACCTTGCATGGCGTGGTGAAATGTCCCTCTGGGGCGCCATCGCCGCCGGCATTGTGGGCAGCGTCCTCGGCGCGCTCTTCAACTATTGGGTGGCCGTCCGCCTGGGTCGACCACTGCTCCTGAAGTACGGCAGGTACTTCCTGGTGTCGGAGGAGTCCGTGTCGAAGGCGGAGAGGTTCTTCATCCGGCACGGACACGTCAGTACCCTCGTCGGCCGTCTGGTGCCCGTCATCCGCCAGTACATCTCGCTTCCCGCCGGCATCGCCCGAATGCCGCTCGGAACCTTCACGGCTTTCACGGCGCTGGGCGCAGGGGTGTGGGTCGTTGCCCTGACGCTCGTGGGCTACCTTCTGGGGGAGCACCAGGAGGGGCTGGGGCGCTACCTGCACGTCATCAGCCTGAGCTGCGTCGGCGTGGCGCTCCTCATCGCCGCGGGCTATGCCGCGTGGCTGTGCCTCAGGCGCCGGGCGTCGAAGGCTGCGGGCTCTGAAGGATCGGGAGGTAAATAACCACCCTGGCTCCGCGCTTTTGGTCCTTTCGGCTGGTGATCGCCAGGGAGCCCCCGTGCAGCGAGATCACCCGCCGCGTGAAGGCCAGCCCCAACCCCGTGGAGCCCCAGCCGGACCGTCCCGCCACCTGAGTTCCACTGTAGCCGGGGCCGTTGTCGACGATCTCAACCTCCGCCATGCGTCCGTTGGCGTCCAGCCGCGCCTGCAGCAGGATGCCGTGGGCGCCCACCAGCGTGTTGCCGCGCCAGGCGTTGTCCAGGATGTTGAAGACAGCCCGGATAAGACGCAGCTTGTTCGCCATGATGTGCGCCTCCTCGGCCTCCGGTGCGACGTGCATCGAAACCTCGTCCCTCCAGGGGAAGGCGCTGCTGTGGCGCTCTATCGTGCGGAAGAGTTCGCTCATGGCGAGGTCGTGTTTCTCGTCCCCCGACAGGAGCTCCTGGGTCATGGTCCCCATGTAGTCCGCGGCCTTCAGAAGCAATTGCGTCCTCTCGGAGGGCTCCTTTTTGTCCATCATCCTCGCCGTGCCCTTGATAACGGCGATGACGTTCTTCATGTCGTGTACGAGGTTGTTGACGTCCAGCATGTTGATCCCGCTGACGCTCGTTTCGCCACGCTTCAGCTCCGCGCCGATCCAGGAGTTCTTCAGGATGCTCAGTCGGATGGAGTACTTGACCAGCAGCCAGGAGGAGGACATGGCGCCGGCCAGGAAGCAGAAGAAGAGCGTAAAGCCCGTCATGCTGACGAAGGCTGCGTCAGCCTCCGGCAGGGCGGACTGAGGGAAGGGCACCCCCGTGATCATCTCCAGGCTATGGGAGGCGAAGAGCCAGAGGAGGAGAGCCAGGCTGCGGTCCAACACGTTCTCCACGCGCAGGGTAAGGGCGTGGAACAGGCACAGCAGGAGAAAGGCCAGGACGGGGTGCATGGAAAAGGAGAGCGCCAGGTCCGGGGAGAGGTGCGGCAGGAGCCATGCGGTTGCCATGAAGGCTACGGGGGGGACCACGACGTTGACCGCGTCCGAAAAATGCTCGGTACGGTGCGAGAGCTTTCGGGCGACGGCCTGCCAGGCGACGACGACCAGCATGTTCTGCAGCCCTCGGATCAAAACCTTGGAGAGGGCAAAGGAGAGCGTCGTGACGTTGTCCTGCCTGTTGATGAGGCGTTCGTAGAGCTCCGACAGAAGGGCGTTACCGTAGTAGACGACGAGAAGCGCCGCCAGGAATATGGCAGCCAAAGAGCAGAGTCGGGATATGATGTGAAGCGTGGTCCCGCGCTGTGGCGGAGTCTGAAGCCCGTTTTCCTCAAATGGCGTCGGCATGGTATGGCCTCCTCTGGTCTGCGCCGGGTAAATTGGCGGACGTTCGCGCGGGGACGGGTCCCCGCGGGGCGTCCGGGACTTTGTCGTCATTTATTATAATAGATGATAACGGATGCGTTAGAGCGACTTTTAAGACAACGCTTTGAGAAAATTTTTTTGCAAAGGAGCGGCGTGAGGACACATCATGAAGAAGAACCCGGAGAGCCCTGCGGATAATTTACTGACGGCGGAGGATGACGCCCTCTCCCTGGACTGCGACGCCTGGCGGAGGGTGATGGAGGGGCTGGGCGAGCCGCGCTTTCGGGCGGATCAAATCTGCCAGTGGATCTACGCTCACAAGGTCTTTGATTATCACGAGATGAGCAGCCTCTCGAAATCCCTGCGGGAGCGGTTGTGCGGCACGGTCCTGATGACCCTGCCCATCCTGATTCAGGACCGGCGATCACGGGACGGCACGCGGAAGTACCTGTGGCAGATGGCGGACGGAGCGCGCGTCGAGTCCGTGCTGCTGGATCACGGGGGGCACAGGACGGCCTGCATCTCAAGCCAGGTCGGGTGCCCCCTCGCCTGCACCTTCTGCGCAACGGGGACGCTGGGCTTCGCGAGGAACCTGACGCCCGGAGAGATCGTGGGGCAGTTTCTTATGATGGAGCGGCGCGTCCTGGACGCGGGGTTGGGGCCGGGGATCAACAACGTCGTCTTCATGGGGATGGGGGAGCCCCTGCTGAACGAGCGGAACGTCTT
>NZ_DBHLDX010000056.1:0-12584 GCF_057312375.1 Fretibacterium sp. | reverse complement strand
CTTTGGCGCCAAAAACCTGAAGGGGATCGAGTATTTCACGTATCTGGAGACGCTGGTTTGCAGCAACCTGGAGCTGACGTCGCTGGACTTGAGCGGGAACAAGAAGCTGACGTCGCTGCATTGCACGAACAACCTGCTGACGTCGCTGGACTTGAGCGAGAACACGGAGCTGAAGACGCTGCATTGTGAGAACAACAACGCTCTGACGTCGCTGAACGTGAGCCGGAACACGAAGCTGGAGACGTTGAATTGCACCAACAACCCGCTGACGACGCTGGACGTGAGCAAGAACACGGCGCTGAAGGATCTGGCTTGCTCCGAAAACGCCCTGACGTCGCTGGACGTGAGCCAGAACACGGCGCTGACGGAGCTGACTTGCTACAGCAACGCTTTGACGACGCTGGACCTGAGCAAGAACACGGAGCTGTCAACGCTGCACTGCGCCAACGACCAGCTGACGACGCTGGACGTGAGCAAGAACACGAAGCTGATGTATCTGTATTGTGAGCAGAACCAGCTGACGTCGTTGGACGTGAGCAAGAACACGAGGCTGTCAACGCTGAACTGCACCGACAACCGGCTGACGTCGCTGGACCTGAGCCAGAACACGGAGCTATCAACGCTGAACTGCACCAACAACCGGCTGACGTCGCTGGACCTGAGCCAGAACACGAGGCTGGATTCGTTGTATTGCGGAGGAAACCGTCTCACGTTCCTCGATCTGCAGGGGCTGACTCTGACCGGTAGTGCCACTGTGGGCGGCCAGACGCGGGACGGCCTGACGGTCTCGGCGATCGGGGGTGCGTATGTCGTCGACCTCGGCGCGTTTCTCTCCCGGGATCGGTTCGACAAAGTCAAAGACCTCGCCGGTAAGGCTTCCGACGGCACTCCGCTTACCCCGCTGAGCTTCTTAAACAACGGCAAGGCCACCTTTAACGCCAAACCGGTGACGGTGACGTATCGGTACGACACCCAAGGCCACGCAGGGTTCGGAGGGCTAGAGATAGAGATGGATGTCACCCTTATCGAATCCAACACGATCACGGTGTCCGTGTCCGGCCGCGGCAGGGTCACGCGTCAGGGGTCCACGGAGGCGCTGTCCGGCAACGTGGCCGTCTTCCCGGGCGACGACGAGACGTTCGTGATCCTGGCGAACGCAGGTTACGAGATCGCTGACTTGAGGGCTGACAACGCCCCGGTGAGCGTCCCGTCGAGGGCGACGCGTTACGAGTACACGTTCCGCAACGTGACGGAGAATCACACTCTGAGGGCCGCGTTCAGGGTCAGATCGGGCGGGTCGCCGAGTAATCCGGGCGGGTCGCCGAGTAATCCGGACGTGCCGCCAACCTCTCCGGACGTGCCGCCAACCTCTCCGGACGTACCGCCCGTGAATCCTCCCGCGTCGGTCGATATCCCGGCCTCCGCGGGTCAGTGGACGGTCTTCTGGGGCACTCCCGACGCGCAGGGCAATGTTGAAGTGACGGTCCAGGTTCCCATCAAGTCGGAGGTCCCCCTGGTCGAGGGCTCGATCCGGGTCGATGCCCTGGGGATCGAGGGAATCAGGATCAAACTTCTTCCCGATGGCGCGGCGGCCTCCGCTCGTGCAATGGCGCAGCAGTACAGCTACCTGCTCCAGATCACGGGCACGGTGGCCGAAAACGCCCTGAGCACGGCACGGATCGACGCGCTGCACTACAGGCTGGAGGGCGGCGAGGAGAAGATGGTTCGCTTGGGGACGAACGGCGACGGTATCCTGCTAAAGGACATGAAGAAGGGGACGGAGCCCCCGAAGTCGAGTTCCGGCGGCGGGTGTGCCGCGGGCCTGGGCTCGGCGGCGCTGCTGGCTCTCCTTCCCCTCTGCATCCGGCGTCGGCGCTGAGCCGCTGCGCAGAACAAACGCGAAAAACGCGCGGCCCCCTGTCGGGGGCCGCGCGTTTTTCAGGCCCCCTTGCAAGGGGGCTGGCAAGTCTTGGAGGGGCGAGACTGACGGCCCGTGAGCAAGGGCGAACGGCAGCCGGAAGGCTCCCCGCAGGGGAGGCGGCGAGTGTTTTTCATAAGACGCGCCTGTCTGACATTCCCCGCCAACGCCTCCACAAGGCAATCAATTGCCTTGCTTCGGCACAGCCGACCAACGCAGCGCAGCAATCGCTGACGCGATTGCATAAACTGCGTCGTCTGGCCGTCCCCTTGCAGTGGAGGCGAAAACCGCAATAAGCGAATTGTTATAATAAGGTAGCGAGGAGGTGGGGACATGGAGGACGCAGAGCGGGAGCGCAACGGTGAGCTGATCGGTCCGGCGTTGGGGCCTGTGACGGCAGGGCAAATCGAGGCGGACCTGGAGCGGGGAAAAATCTACCGCCTCAACGATCGTTTTTTTAAGTTTCTTTTTGGCCGCGAGGAGCGCAAACCCTTGTTTTTGGACCTTGTGAACGCCCTTGTGTTTCCCGACGGAAGCGCAGGCTTCACCGATTTTGAGTACGCGAACCGGGAGCTCTCCGCTGCACGCGTTGAGGGGAAGGACTGCTACCTGGACATCGTGGCCAACATGGCGGACGGGACGCAGGTGGAGGTTGAGGTGCAGGTGAGAAACTGGAACGACTACCTGCAGCGATCCGCCTACTATCTCAGCACGCTGCACGCCTCTCAGATGGGCCTGGGTGGTTCGTACCTGGATTTGAAGCGGACGGTATCGATCCACATTCTGGCGTTCAGCCTGTTTTCCGGAGAGCGTTTTCGCCGCGAGTTTTGTCTGTGCGACGTGGAGAGCGGGGAGAAGCTGAGCGACGACCTGAAGTTGATCTACCTTGAGGTTCCGAAGTACGCGAGTTATGGGACACCGCGGAATCGTCTGGAGTACTGGCTGATGTATCTTGCGGGGATGGAGGCGAAGAAGATGCCTGAGGCGATGGTGAAGGACCCGATGATCGGCGAGGCGCTGAATCTGGAGAAGCTGTTTTTGCAGAGCAGGGAGGAACGGCAGCGATACATTGTGAGCTATAAGGCGATGCGGGACGCGATGACGCGCGACGAGACGATCCGTCGCGTTGCCCGCGCCGAGGGTGAGGCGAGGGGCGAGGCAAGGGGTGAGGCCAGAGGGCTGGCAAAGGGCCTGAACGAGGGCGAGGCCAAAGGTATCGCCGCCACGGCGCGGCGGATGCTGGGCATGAGTTTCACGTCGGAGCAGATATCCCAGGCGACCGGGCTGTCTCTTGGTGAGGTCGAGGCGCTGAGGCGGGAGATGGACAACTGATCGTTGGCCCCCGGTCTGTTTGGCCCCCTTGGAAGGGGGCTGCCCTGTAGGGGGGCGGCGAGTGTTTTTTCATAAGACGCACCTATCTGACATTCCCCGCCAACGCCTCCACAAGGCAATCAATTGCCTTGCTTCGGCACAGCCGACCAACGCAGCGCCGCAATCGCTGACGCGATTGCATAAACTGCGTCGTCTGGCTGAGCTGCGGAAGTCCCCCGGACTTCCTTCGCCCTCAGCCGACCGATACGACGCCGACCGCCTGTCGGCGTCTGTAAGTCGTGTCGTCTGGCTGAACCCCTCCGCCGCCTTCAGCGGCACCTCCCCTCAAGGGAGGCGACCTCTGAGCGGACAGCTGCCGCCGTCCGTTCGGGAGGTCGTCCCGGACGGAGCTCCGGCGTGGGGCGAACTCGTGGGACGGGCTCATCGCCCCATCCGCCCTGCGCGCCAAACGGCAACCCCGGCCGCGCTCGCGAAGACCCCCAGCCCCAGCCAGACGGGAATGCGCCACGGAGCCGTGTAGCCCTCCCCCTCCGCACCGGGCTCCGGGGGCGCCTTGAAGTCCTCTCCACCCCACGAATCGGCGATCGCCAGGGTTACCTCCAGGGCGTCCCCAGTGAACTCTTCCGCCGGGCGTCGGGCCCCCTCCAACGGGGGCGGTGCGTCGCATCCAAAGGCCAGGGACCAGGGGCCGGGACCCTGAGCCCGAAAGAGGACCGTCCCCGCGCTCCACCAGGCCCTCAGCAGGGGCGGCTCCTCCATGAGGGCGCTGTCGAACTCGACGCGCCAATGGCGGTCCTCCCTAAGGTGAACGGGGATGGGGCCGTTTCGCTGCTCCGCGCCCAGCCTTCCGCGCGCCAAATAGAGCTCCGCCCTCCCCACGAGTTGCCATGGGCCCCTGATGTCGGACCGCGACAGACAGCGCGCGCGCCGGCGTCCGGGCTCACTCAGGAGGAACTGGACCCTCGTGACGGGCCAGGCGCCCCCCGTGTCATACTCCGCCGCGCGGCGATCCTCCGTCAGGACGCCTGAGAAGTCCGCGAAGCCGCCCTCTATGGCGTGGCCCCACACCCGATAGGTGCAGCTCGCCCCTTGAAGGGCGAACCCATCCCCCGCCCCCCGAACCCGCAGAAGGAGGCAGCGCGTCGGGGCCCTGGGGAGCTCCAGCGCCCCCGCTCCGAGAGGGGCATCGCTCACCACCTCCCGCCACCGCTTCAGGTCCACGCTCATCAGGACGTCGGCCCGCGCCCCAGACCCCGCCCCGTCTGAGTCGAGGAGCAGCCGGTACCGGTCCGACGGGCCCGCCGGGGAGAGCTCGGAGAGGTCCAGCAGATAGCGGCGCTCGCCCCTGCGGACCTCCGGGGCCGTCCCCTGAAGCTCGATCAGCCGGCCCTCCCGTTGGGCCTTGACGCGAAACTCCGACGACCCGGCGCCCTGCCCCGCCGGAGAGAGCTCAAAGCAGGGGAGCTCCGTCTCGACGAGGACCGGAGGCCCCTGGGGGATCGGGCGGCCCGGCTCCACCGCGAAGGGCACGGGCTCCCCCCTCGCGTCCAGGACGACGAGGTCCTCGGTCTGCGATCGAGCCAATCCGGCGTAGACGCCGGTCGGGAGCCTCAGGCGGCAGAGAGCCCCCTCCTCCGCCCCCGCGATCTCAAGGACGTGCGCGAAGTTCCCGCTCAGGGGCCGCGCCCAGGCCGGCCCCGCCAGACAGGCGGCCAGGGTCGCCGCGGCGAAACGGCGGGCCAGGGACCTCACAGCGCGCACTCCACGGGGAGCCCCTGCAAGCTTGCGACGCACCCGCAGTAGTTCTGACGGTAGAGCCCCAACTCCCTTGATATCTCTATGGACCGGAGGAAGCCGTTCCGCTTGCGCCAGACGCGGGGTTCCCACGTCAGCCCGCGGGACGCGGCACAGGCCGCGCCGATGCGGGCGATGCGCTCCACGTCCTTGTGGGGGCTGGTCGTAAGGCTGGTGCAGAGGTGCGTGCAGCCAAGGCGCACGGCGGCCTCCGCCGCGGACGCGATCTGCATCAGAAAACACTCCGTGCATCGCCGCCCTCCCTCCGGCTCCTCCATCAGTCCCGACCGTTCCATGTGCGCGATCCACTCCTCCGGCGCGTAGGGGCCCTCCTCCAGAGGGAGTCCCTCGTGGGCCATCAACCGGTGGAGCGTCGTCAGCCGTCGAGCGTACTCCGTGCGGGGATGGATGTTGGAGCCGTAAAAGAAGCCCGTGACCTGCCAACCCTCCGCCGTCAGGTCCCGCGTCGGGACGGTCGCGTCCGGAGCGCAGCAGATGTGAAGCAGGAGGCGCCGCCCTGCCGGCAGCGCCTCCTCTCGATCCGTCATCAGCGTCCTTCCCTCAGCTCCAGGAAGGACTGGGCGATGCCCTTCTCGTCCAGCCCCATGGCCGCCAGGACGGCCGAGGAGGGGCCGGAGTCGCCGTAGCGCGTCACCCCAAGGTTCCTCATCCTTGCCAGGAGGCCATGCCGCGCCATGGCCACGGCCAAGATCGACCCCATGCCCGTGTCCGCGTGGTGGTCCTCCACCGTGAGGACGCACCCCAGCCCACAGGCCTCCCTGAGGGCCGCCATATCGACCTCCAGCGGGCAGGACACGCTCCACACGGCTGCGCTGACGTTCCTCTCTGCGAGGGCCGCCGCCGCGGCCAGCGCGCATTGCGTCATCGCCCCCAGGGCGAAGATCGCGCCGTCCTTTCCGTCACGGACCTTCACGGCGCGGCCGTACTCGAACCGATAGCTCCCGCCGAAGACGGCGCGGCCCGACGGGGCGCGCACGAGGTCCACCTTGCTCCGACCCATCGCCAGGCAGATGCTGTCCGGCGACCCCAGCATCCAGCGGGTCGCGCGGTCCGTCTGCTCCGGGTCCGCGGGGACCACGAGGCGCCAGCCGAAGGTGTTGTGGAACAGCCCCACGTAGTCGATGCACTGGTGCGTCTTGCCGTCCTCGCCGACGTCAAGCCCCACGTGCGTCAGGACGGTCTTGGCCCCGGACCGGTTGATGTCGTTCAGGCGCTGCTGGTTGTAGACCTCGTCGATGCCGAAGACGCCGAAGTCCGCCCAGACCGCCGCCGTCCCCGCCGCGGCCGCCGCGCCGGCCGTCGTGGCCGTGGAGTGCTCCTGGATGCCGCACTGAATGAAGTTCTTCGGACACTCCGCCTTGAAGTCCTTCGTCATGACGGAGGGGGCCAGGTCGCAATCGAAGACGAGGATAGGAGTCGTTCCGGGCCTGCCGCAGTTCCGGCGCCCCACATCCGCAAGGGCCTTGCCGAAGGCCCCCCGGTTGTCCGACTTGCCCTCCTCATAGGAGAGGGGGGTGCCCAGCTCCAGCTGCGGCGTCGGCGGGACGACCTTCCGCCCCTTGAAGGACGGCTCGGACTTCCGCGCCTCCAAAGCCCTGGCCAGCGTTTCAGGGTCCCCGCCCAGGTCCCTCACGATCTGCTCGTAGAGCTCAGGCGAGGGAGCCTTGCCGTGATAGGCGGCAGTCCCCTCCATGGCCTGCCCCTGCCTGCCCATCACCGTGCGGCAGAGCAGCACGGTGGGACGACCGCGGCGGCCCGCGTCCTTCAGCGCCAGGTAGAGCGCGTCGAAGGAGTGCCCGTCGCACTCCACCACCTCCCAGCCGTCCGCCTCCCACAGCTCCCTGAGGCTGCAGGGCATGACGTCGTCAAGGCGCCCCGAAATCTGGATGCCGTTCCAGTCCACCAGGGCCACCAGGTCCGTCAGCCCCTCCTTGACGGCGAGGCGGCGGGACTCCGCCAGCTGGCCCTTCGTCTGGCCGCCGTCCCCCATCAACACGTAGACGCGCCCTCTGTGCCCGCGGGCGCGCTGCGCCAGGGCGAAGCCCACGCCGGCGGAGAGCCCCTGCCCCAGGTTGCCCGTCCCCCAGTCCACGCCGGGGACCTCGCGTTCCACGTGCCCCTGAAAGACGCTGCCGCACTGACGGAAGTGGGCCATGGCCTCTCCGGCATCGAAAAATCCCCACTCCGCCAGCGCCGCGTAGACGCCCGCCGACGTGTGCCCATGGGACACGACCACGTAATCCCGGTCCAGGGCATTGCAGTTCTCCGGCGTGAGGTTTGCCGTGCCGTAGACGGTCAGGAACATCTCGATGCCTGAGAAGGCGCCGCCGGGGTGTCCGCTCGACGCCGCGGTCACCATCGTCAGGGCGCTGACGCGCGCCCGGCGGGCTGCGGCCTCGAGAGCGGACCGATCCCCCTCGGAGAGGGAGGGGACCGGAAACCCATTCAGCTTGGGAAGGGACATAACGACATTCACTCCTTAAAAGTTTTTGACATCTTTACGGGCCGGCGACTGAGCGAAGCACCGCTGAGAGCGCCGAAAGACGCCCCCTGATTATAGCGCAAAGGGCCGCAAAGTAAAAAAAGAGGAGCCCTTGCGGACTCCTCCAACCCTTCAAATGGTCGGGACGAGAGGATTCGAACCTCCGACCCCCTGCACCCCATGCAGATGCGCTAGCCAGACTGCGCTACGTCCCGAATACAGTGACTTATTCTATCGCATTTCCTCAAAAGGTCAAGATGGAAAATCGAACTCTGTCGCCGCGACGGCTTCCCTACTCCACGAAGAACCTCCTGATGCAGTCCGCCACGCGGCGCACGTCGTCGTCCTCCATCAGGGGGAAGATGGGCAGGGAGATGGCCCGTTTGTAGTAGCGCTCCGCCTCCGGGAAATCTCCCTCCCGGTAGCCGAACCGATCGCGGTAGTAGGGCTGAAGCGGCACAGGCCTGTAGTGTACCTGGAGGCGGAAGCCCTCCTCCGCCAGGCGGGCAAAGAGCGGAGCTCGCCGCTCCGCGCCCACCTGAACGACGAAGAGGTGCCAGGCGTGCCCCTCGTGGTCGGGAGGGAGCGTCAGGCCGGGAACGCCGCTCAGGAGCTCGCGGTAGCGGGCGGCGATCTCGCGTCGACGCGCGACGAAGGCGTCCAGCCGGCGCATCTGGCTCAGGCCCAGGGCGCAGGCGACGTCCGAGAGGCGGTCGTTGTAGCCCAGGGTCTGCATCTCGCTGTGCCATGGCCCGTCCGGCGCGTCCTTGAACTCCGCGGGGTCTCGCGTGATGCCATGGTTGCGGAAGAGGCGCAGCCGACGGGCGAACTCGTCGTCGTTCGTCAGGACTGCGCCGCCCTCGGCGGTGGTGATGTGCTTCACCGGGTGGAAGCTCAGGGTCGTCATGTCCGCGTCGGCCCCCACCCTGTGCGTCCCCCGCTCTCCGCCCAGGGCGTGGCTGGCGTCCTCGATGAGCACGGCCCCGTGCCTCTCGGCCATCCGCCGGAAGGGAGCCATGTCGAAGGGGTAGCCGGCGAAACTCACGGGCGCGATGACCTTGATCCGACGGGGAAGCTCCCGCATCTTGGCCTCCGCTCGAACGGGGTCCATGCACAACGTGTCCGGGTCGATGTCCGCAAAGACCGGCTCGCCCCCCGCGTAGAGCGCGGCGTTCGCCGTCGCGACGAAGGTCAGGGGCGTGGTCAGCGCGTGCTCCCCGTCCCTGAGCCCCGCGGCGGCCATGGCGCCGTGCAGCGCCGCCGTGCCATTGGCGTAGGCCACGGCGTGCCGCACCCCGGTGTAATCGGCAAGGACCTTCTCGAAGGCCTCCACCGTCGGCCCCTGACTCAGCCAGTCGCCCTTCAGGACCCGGACGACTTCCGCGATGTCGTCGTCGTCGATCCACTGATGTCCATAACCCATGGTCTTCAAAGTCTCATACCTCCGCAGTGAACAGGATAAGTTTTTCTTGAACGAAATTAAACGAAAATCGTCGTGCAAACGCCGGGACCGCGCCGCGGCTCCATCATCGCCAGGCAAAGAGCCAGCGGCGCCCGTAAAAGCGCCAGAGGGAGATCAGGGCGCGAAGCATCCAGTCCACGATCATGGCGCCCCAGACGGCCGTCAGGTCCCAGCCGAAGCGGTGGATCAGCACCCAGATCAGGGGGACGCGCAGCGCCAACATGCCGGCGACCGCGATGTACACGGGCCAGCGGACGTCCCCCGCCCCGCGAAGCACGCCGCCCAGCACGATGGTGGCGGCCAGGAAGGGCTCGGCCCACACCTCGAGGCGCAGCATCCGGGCGCTGAGGGCGATGGTCTCGGCGTCGGACGTGAAGAAGCCCGCCATCGGGACGGCGAAACAGTACATGGCCGCGGCGCTGAAGAGGATGACCAGGACCCCGAGGCGGGTGCACCACTCGCCGGAGGCGAAGGCGCGCTCCCGCTCCCCCGCTCCCAGCGACTGGGCCACGAGGGCCGTGCCGGCGATGGAGAAGCCATAGGGCGGCAGGTAGCAGACGGCCTCACCCGTGCTGGCCAGCTGATGGGCGGCCAGGGAAACGGTGCCGAGGCCGGAGATCATGGCCGTGCTCGCCAGGTGTCCCGAAGCGATGGAGAGCCGCTCCAGCAGCACGGGAAACGCCAGCCCGGCGGCCTGGCGGATGATGCGCCGCTCCGGCCGGAAGCTCTCGCGCAGGGCGATCTGCAGGGGGGAGCGCCTCAGGAAGAGCACGCCCATCATGCAGATTCCGGAGAAGGCCGTGGCCAGCGACGTGGCCGCAGCAGCCCCCGCCACGCCCCACCCGGCCCGCGGCAGGGTGAACTCAAGCCCCGCGAGTGAGAACGTCGCCGTCGGGTAGATCAGCATGAAGTTGCCCGCGACGTTGATGAGGTTCGTCAGAAAGTTGAACTTCAGGGGCGTTCGGCTGTCGCCGGCACAGCGCAGGACGTTGGAGCAGACGATCATGGACAGGTTGAAGGTGTAGGACAGTCCCACGACGCGCAGGTAGGAGGCCGCCAGAGGGGTCACGCGCGAGTCCGTCCCCATCCAGACGGGCAGGTTCGGGGCGACGAAGAGCGTCACGGCGAGCGTCAGGGCCGTTCCCAGGACGCAGACGGCCAGCACGGCCTGGCGGATCACCGCGCGGGCCTCCTCCAGCCTCCCCTCGCCGATCCGCCGCGCCATCAGGACGGAGTACCCGACTCCCACCGCGTTCATGAAGCCGTTGAGGAGCCAGACCGTCGAGGTGGTCACCCCGACGGCGGCGGTGGCTTCCACGCCGACGCTGCCCACCATGGCCGTATCCACGTAGGTCACCACCGTCTGGAGCAGCTGCTCCACGATGGCGGGCCACGCCAGCGAGAGGATCAGCCGCCATATCGGGACGTCCTTGTTCAGGAGGTCCAGCGGCTCCGTCACTCAGTCCCCTCCCTGGCGACAACGGCAGCCCAGGCGGCCAGGCACGCGCCGATCCCGATCTCGACGTCGGCGAGGTTGAAGAACAGGCCTCCCGACACGAGGCAGGAGGAGAACGGAAGGGGTATCCAGTCCAGGACGGCTCCCAGCGTCAGCCGCTCCGCGAGGTTCGCCGTGGCCCCTCCGGCCGTGATCGCGAGCCCCACGCGTACGGTACTGCCCGGCCTCCTCCACAGGAACGCGGCCCACAGCACGGCCGCGAGCACGAGGGAGGAAACGACCAGGGCCAGCGCAGGGCGCCCGGCCAGGAGGCCGAAGGACACGCCTGCGTTCCTGGAGAGCCGCGCGCCAAGGCGCCATGCCGTCGCGCAGGCCAGGGGCTCCAGCAGCACGGCGGAGAGCAGAACTCCCATCAGCCGCGACCGGCGCTCAAACACGCCGTTCCTCGCCGGGGACGTAAAAGCGCGACATGTCGACGCCCTCCAGAGTCAGGAGCCGCACCTTGCGATCCATTCCCCCGCCGTAGCCCACGAGGTTCCCTCCGGCGCCCACAACGCGGTGGCACGGGATGACGATGGAGATGGGGTTGCGCCCCACGGCGCCGCCCACCGCCATAGGCGCCATCCGCCCGCGCTCGTTCCGCTCCGCCAGGATCGCCGCAATGGCGCCATACGTCGTGGTCCTTCCATAGGGGATGTCCAGGAGGATGCGCCACACCGCGCGCTGAAACTCCGTGCCCGCCGGAGCCAGGGGAAGGTCCGCGGGGCTCGGGCGTCCGCCGTCGAAGTAGGCGTCCAGCCACCTGCGCAGGGTAGCGAGGACGGGAAGGTCCGTGCCCGCCGCGTCCTCCGGCCTCGGCTCGACGGAGGCCATAAAGAGGCCGACCAGGCTCTCCCCGTCGCTCATCGCGGTCAGCGTCCCCAGCGGGGACTCGTATTCCATCCTGTAGCGCATATCCCAAACGCCTCCTCATCCTGGCATGGCGAACCGACTGACCTATCATACGCCCAATCGGCGATAAGAAAAAGGCCATCGGGAGATTTGTATGCGAAAGGGGGCGGCCCCTCGCCGCCCCCTCCCCGAAAGTCCCGCCCCACGGGACCGAACCCGCACTACCGACTGCGCGGCGCGTCCGGCTTCCGGCCCGCGGGCGGCTTCGCCGTGATCTTCTGCCAGAGGGAGATGTACTGTTCGTTCAGAAACGCCGGATAGTCCTGGTTCAAGGGCGGCCGGGCGAAGTTGAAGACCTCCGGTCGGCCTCCGAGGAAGTGCCGCAGGTTGCGCGGCGTCCCCCCATCCATCACGAGGACGACGCCCTGGGCGATCCTCTCCTCCAGAAACTCCTGAAGTTGTTTGGGACTGGACCGGCTCCAGCTGTCGAGCAGGTGGAGGTCCGGTCGCTCCATGCGGCACCCGGCGGCCCGAAGCAGCGCGCTGCTGGCCCCGCTGAGGTCGCAGACCCGCACGTCCCGCAGCACCTGTCGTCCAGCCAGGACGGAGCTTGAGAGGCGGGCCTGAAACTCCGCAAGGCGGCGCTGGTAGTACAGGTAGTTCTGAGGGTCCCAGTCCGCCAGCACCGTCAGCACCCTCTGGGCGACGAAGGGCATCACGGAGGGGTCCGGCAGCGAGGCGTCCCAGCGCTCCGGCGGGATGGGGAAGGGGTTGTAGAGCGTCCGCAGCTTTCCGTAGGCGCCGGCCTTCAATCCCGACCCCGCGAGGTCAGCGGAGTCCAACGCGACGATGCAGGCGTCGGCCGGCAGGTTTCGCAGCGCCCGGCCGCCCTCGGCGCGTACGGGGTCCCCTGCGTCGTTCCAGATCAGGAGGGGCCGGACGGCGACGTTGGGGCCGCCCAGGAAGGAAACGATCAGGGCGATCCAGGGCTGCGTCACGACGACGGGCAGCTCGTCCGCCAAAGCGGCGCGCGCGGGGAGCGACAGGAGGAAGAGCGCCACCGCGAGGACGAGAAAACGCCGCCTCATTCGTCGACGTCGAGGCTCATCAGGTCCTCCAGCACCCGCTCCGCCGCGTCGGACTCCGCACCTTTGCGCGTGCTGCCGCAGGCGATGTGCTCGACGCCGTTCACCCTGAGCCGAACGCGAAAGGACGGCGCGTGGGAGGG